>CAKPJK010000017.1 GCA_934162615.1 uncultured Clostridia bacterium | reverse complement strand
GTTCCACCATCTCCACCAAATGCGATGAATTTTGTGTGTTCATCTTCTGGTAATTTTCCTTGTTTTTTAAGTGATTTGTATGCGGCTTCTACTCCTGATAAAGTAGCAGATGTGCATTCAAATGCTGTATGGATAAATGAATCTGTCCAAGCTGTGTATGGGTAAATAAATGTTGATACTTCCATACATCCAGTTGCAGTTGATATTACTGCGTGGTCTTCTTCTTTTAGTGCTCTTAAAATGTGTCTTGCAACAACAGGTGCCCCACATCCAGCACACATTCTATGACCTTCTGTAAATCTTGAAGGCTTATTTGCAACTATTTCTTTAACATTATATGCCATAATTATTTACCCCCTTTCATATTTGAACGTAAACCTAAATATCTATAAGGATTTTCAACTTTTCCGTCTTTAGCAATTTCAGCTAAATCTGTATAAACTGAATTGATTTCTTTTTCTGTTGTGTCTCTACCACCAATTCCATAAACATAATTAACAACTGGAACATTTTGTTTTGCAACATACATGCTAGAAACAACATCTTCAAATAAAGCGCCACCGATAGCATTTAAAGAATCAGATTTATCTAATACTGCAACGGCTTTTAAATTTGATAATGCTTTTGCAACTTCTTCACCAGGGAATGGTCTGTAAACTCTGATTTTTAATAAACCAGCTTTAACACCTTGCTCTCTTAATTTATCAACAACAGCTTTTGTTGTACCAGCAGTTGAGTTCATACAAACAATTGCGATTTCTGCATCATTTAATTTATATTCTTCAAATAAATCATAATGTCTACCAGTCCATTTTTCGAACTCTTTTGAAACATCTAAAATAACTTGTTTTGCAGCTTTCATGGCATTTCCTTGTTGAGCCTTGTGCTCAAAAAGAAATGCTTGTAAATCTAGTGGACCAATTGCCATTGGTTCTTTTTTATTTAATAAATAATGTTCAGGGTGATATTCACCAACAAACTTTTTAACATCGTCATCATTTTCTAATTCAATATTTTCAATTGAATGTGATGTTATAAATCCATCTTGACAAATCATAATTGGAAGTTGAACATCTTTATTTTCAGCAATTTTGTGAGCCATCAAGTTATTATCATAAGCCTCTTGATTATTTTCAGAAAATAACATTATCCAACCAGCGTCACGAACACCCATTGCATCTGAATGGTCATTGTGTATGTTAAGTGGCCCAGATACGGCTCTGTTAACCAAGTTCATAACAATTGGAAGCCTTAAACTTGAAGCAATGTAAATCATTTCCCACATTAAAGACAAACCATTTGCAGATGTAGCAGTCATGGCTCTTGAACCAGCAGCTTCAGCACCAATACAAGCACTCATAGCACTATGTTCACTTTCAACAGCAACAAATTCAGTATCAACTGAACCATTTGCAACAAATGTTGAAAAATATTGAGGAATTTCTGTTGATGGTGTGATAGGGAAAGCAGCAACAACATCAGGATTAATTTGTTTCATAGCAGTTGCAACGGCTTCGTTACCACTTAATCTTTCTCTTATACTCATTATTCAGCACCTTCTTCCTTCATAACAATTGCACCAAATGGGCACGCTTTAGCACAAACACCGCATCCTTTACAATAATCATAATTAAAATCTTCTCTTTTTAAAGAACCTTTGCAAACAGGAATACTATTATCTGGACAAACAGGGTAGCATAAACCACATTGTTTACATTTTTCTTCTATCCATACAGGCTTAACACTTCTCCAGTCACCAGTTTTAAATTCTCTGGCATTACCTGCTTCATATATGTTTCCACCTATTGTTAAATCTTCCATAGGTGTTGTTTTATCTATATTTGTCATCTTTTTCACCTTTCCTTGTAAAAAAATCGGGATTGGGGGACGGGTCTTTAATCCCGATTTTTTTAAAATTTTTTTAGGGATTGAAGACCCGTTCCCAAATCCCGTTAAATTTTTTTAACTTCTTTTAAAGCCATTTCTAGGGCTTTCATGTTTCCATCAATTACTTCAGGCTTTTTAGCAAATTTATGTTTAAAAGAACCTTTCATATCTTCAAGAAAAGCCTCGTCAGACATAATTCCGCTAACTTTAACAATTGCAGCAAGCATAGGTGTATTTGGAAAATATCTTCCTAATGCTTCAATTGATATTTTTCTTGCATCTATTGTGTAAACATCACCTTTGTAACCATTTAACACACTTCTTAAATAGTCTTCAGATTTTGTTGTATTAATTACAATTGCACCTGTTTCTTTTAAACCTGCTGTTACTGGAACAGTTTCTAATAATGTGTCGTCAACTACTACAACAAAGTCTGGTTCATAGATGTTGCTGTGAACTGTAATTGGATTGTCACTAATTCTGTTATAAGCAGTAATTGGTGCTCCCATTCTTTCTGGTCCATATTCAGGGAAACCTTGAATGTATTTTCCAGTATTGAATGCGGCATCAGCTAATAATAATGATGCAGTTTTTGCACCTTGACCGCCTCTACCGTGCCATCTAATTTCTATTAGGTTATTCATAATATTATTGCCTCCTTTAAAATTTATCAAATGTTTAAAATGTATTTTAAGATATTTGATTTTACATGACTGTGTACATGTATTTGATGTGTTTAGTATATGCCAAAAATAGAGTGATGTCAAGGGAGTTTTTTGAACGGTTGGGTCGAAAAATGTATTTTTAATATAATGATTAACTAAACTTGGAAAACTTATGTTATTAAAGTGATTAAGATATATTTTCGGTGGTATCTATACTAATCAATTCAGATATATCACATTCTAAGTATTTGCATAAATCTTCTATATATTTAAATGATATTGATGATGTTTCACCGTTTATGATTCTATTTAAGTTTCTATTTGTTATATTCATTTTTTGGCATAGCCAATATTTGGATTTATTTTTCTTTTTTGGACGTGGAAATGGTTATTTTAATTATCAAGATGCAGGTATCTTTTTTTGGGGTAGTTATGCAAGTACACCTTCTTGGGGAAATGGCTTTCGTTCGGTTCTTGTTTCGCAATAGAAAGATAAATATAAAAAGTTCTACAAACTAAAAAAGCAAGAAAATTTTTCTTGCTTTTTGTCAGTTCTTATAGTAAAATGTAAAAAATAAAAGTTGTCAAAAATTGACGTACTCAATGACAATTAAAAAAATAGGGATTGAAGCACTGTCCCCTAATCCCCTCAAAAAGGGAGAAAAAGGAACGTCCCTAAATCCCGCAAAAAAGGTGAGAAGATAAATGTATTTAAAAAGATTAGAATTACAAGGATTTAAATCCTTTGCAGATAAAACAGTATTAGAACTAATGCCTGGAATAACGACAGTAATAGGGCCAAACGGTTCAGGAAAAAGTAACATATCAGACGCAATAAGATGGGTGCTTGGAGAGCAAAGTATGAAGTCATTAAGAGGTACAAAATCTCTAGACATCATATTTGCAGGTACCCAAAACAGAAAGTCTTTGGGCTTTGCCGAGGCTTCTTTGGTGTTTGACAATTCTGATGGTGCATTGCCAATTGAATATACGGAGGTAACTGTTACAAGAAAAATTTATAGAAGTGGTGAGACTGGTTATTATATAAACAAAGTTCCATGCAGATTAAAAGATGTATTGGAATTATTTATGGATACTGGTATTGGTAAAGATGGATATTCAATTATTGGACAAGGCAAAATTGATGAAATTTTGAGTAACAAATCTGAAGATAGAAGACATATTTTTGAAGAGGCTGCAGGTATTGTTAAATATAGGACAAGAAAGCAAGAGTCAGAGAAAAAGTTGGAACATACAAAATTGAATCTTTTAAGAATCAATGACATTTTGACTGAAATTGAAGGTAATCTAGAACCTTTACAAATGCAAGCAGATAAGGCTAAAAAGTATTTAAATTTAAGAGAAGAGTTGAAGAATATTGAAATTGGTCTATTTGTTTACAACATTGAAAAATATAAACAAGACTTAGAAAAAGTTGTACAAGATATTGAAATTATGCAGTCTCAATGCAATGACGAAGAAGGTAGACTAGAAAGAGTAAAAATCTTAAAAGAAGAGTTAAAATCTAGTATTGATGAAATTACAGAAACAATTGAAAATATGTCAAATATAGGTTTTGAGAGTCAAAAACAAATTGAACAATTGAATTCTGATATAAATGTTGCAAAGACTAGAATTGCAAATAATAATGAAAATAATGATAGATATTTAAAAGAAATTGAAGAGCAAAATGCTAAGATTAAAGAATTGAAAGATGAAATTGAACAAAAAGAGGCTAAAAAAGATAACTTAAAACAAAACAAAGAAAAATTTGAAAAAGAGTTAAATGAAAAACAAGCAGAATTAGATAAATTAACAGAAAAATTATCTTCAAAAGAGTTAGAAATTGAAGGATATAAACATACAGTAGAAGAAAATACAGACAAAAAGTATGAACTTCAATCAGAAATAAATGCTCAAAACATAAATTATCAAAACTTTGAAAAAAGACAAGCACAAATAAAACAAGAAATGCAGTCAACAATTTCTGAATTAGATGGAACTCGTCTTAATAAAGAGGACATTGCAAAACAATTTAATGAAATTGAAAACAAAAAAAATAAGGCTCAAAATTCATTAAATGAAGTAGCAAAACAAAGAGAAGAAGCAAACCAAAAAATCAAATCATTTGAAAGCAATATAAATATTTTATCAAGCGAAATGAGAATAAAAGAATCAAGATTAAAATTTTTGATAGAAACAGAAAAAGAAAAAGAAGGATATATCAAAAGTGTAAAATCATTGCTTAAAGACTGCGAAAATATCAAAGAACTTGGCAAAGGCATGAATGGTGTTTTAGCAAATATTATTGAAGTTCCAGACGACTTACAAACTGCAATTGAAATGTGCTTGGGAGCAAGCCTTCAAAACATAGTAACAGAAACAGAAACAGATGCAAAAAGATTAGTTGAACATTTAAGAAAAAATAATTTAGGAAGAGCATCATTTTTACCAATTTCATCTGTTAAAGGTAAAAAATTAGACAAGATAAAAGGCAATGAAAGTGGAGTTATTGGAATTGCATCAGACCTTGTAAAATACAACAAAAAATATGAGCAAATCATTTTAAATTTACTTGGTAGAACTGTAATTGTTGACAACATGGATACTGCAATTAAAGTTGCAAAACAAAATGGATATATATTCAGAATTGTAACAACAGAAGGCGACTTAATAAATCCATCTGGTGCAATTACTGGTGGTTCAGTTGCTAAAAAGACTGTTAACATTTTAGGTAGAGGTAAAGAAATTGAAAAACTTGAAAAAGAGATAAAAAATCTAAAACAAAAAATTGAAAAACTAGAAAATGACAAGCAAAATTATGAAGAATCAATTGAAGGAATTTTAGAATTATCTGCAAATCTTGAAAAAGAACTACAAGAAATTGACATCACATATGCAACTGAAAAACAAAAGGTTATTTCAATAAATGAAAATATTGAAAAACTCGAAAAACGTTTGAACAGGTTAAAAGAAGAACAAGCAAATCTCGAAAAACAAAAAGAAGAAGCGGTTTCAACAAAAGGTGATTTACAAGTTGAAATAAATAAAATTGTTGAGCAAAATGAGGAACTTTCTAAAATAATTACTGAATTTGCAGAATTAAATAAAGATGACCAAAAATACATTGATGACTTGAACTTTGATATTACAAACTTAAAAATTTCTGTATCATCATTTGACGAAAGTGAAGCGTCAATTCAAGAAATTCAAGAAAGAATTAATCAAGAATTAGAAAATGCACATACAAGTATTGAAAATAAAAATGCACAAATTGAGCAAATCAAAAAAGACAATGAAGACTTAGAAAAATCAATACAAGAGACACTTCAAAAAATAGAAGAAGTTAAAGAAAGTGTAAATAGCAGTAGTTCAAAAATTGAAGAATTGAAAAAAGAAAGAGCTCAAAAGAGTGAAAAACTTTCAAAACAAGAAGATGAAATAACTGCTAAATTTAAAGTAATTGAAGACTTAAAAGGTCAACTTGTAAAATTAGATGTTAAAAAGACAAAAATTGAAGAAGATATTAATGGCATTATCAACAAAATGTGGGAAGAATATGAACTTACACCTAATAATGCAGAACAATATCAAAAACCAGAAAATGTTGCATTAACACAAAGAAGAGTTAACAGCTTAAGAACTGAAATTAGAGAACTTGGAAGTGTTAATGTAGACTCAATTGAGGAATACAAAAACTTAAAAGATAGATATGACTTTATGAGTGAACAACGTTTAGACCTAGAAAATACAATGAGCAAATTAAGAAAAGTGATTTCAGATATGACTCAAATTATGAAAGAACAATTTAAAGAAAAATTCAAGGTTATAAACAAAAACTTTGGAGAAGTATTTGCAGAATTGTTTGGTGGCGGAAAAGCAGAACTTACATTAGAAGACGAAGAAAATATTTTAGAGTGTGGAATTGAAATTACTGTACAACCACCAGGAAAGAAATTACAAAATATGATGCTTCTTTCAGGTGGGGAAAAGGCATTTACTGCAATTGCATTGTTATTTGCAATATTGAAAATAAATCCAGCACCATTTTGTGTATTGGACGAAATTGAAGCAGCACTTGATGATGTAAATGTATTTAGATATGCTGATTATTTGAAGAAGTTTACAGACCATACTCAATTCCTAGTTATTACTCATAGAAAGGGTACTATGGAAGTAGCTGATACTGTTTATGGTGTTACTATGGAAGAGAGTGGGATTTCTAAGTTGTTGTCTATGAAATTGAAACAATAAAATTTATAAAAAGTAGCAAGTGAAAATTTGCTACATTTTTGTTTTATATAATATAAATAAAGTAAAAAGTCGGAGATTAATTAATCTCCGACTTTTGTACACAATATACTTAATGTACTTAACATTAAGCTTCTGCAATCTTTTTTGTAAACTGACTAGCACACAAATTCATTCGAATAGCTTTTATATTGCAAGCTGTCATGTCTGCAGGATTGTTGCAAAGTACAACATTTTCGGTTGCAATATAGTTACCTCGTTTGTACTCAGCAATCCATTTTAAGAATGCCTGAATCCGATCTTCGGTGCTGGTAATGGTGAAACTTACACCATGCTTATCACTTACGGTTAAAGATTTTTCTTTCATAGTGTTACCTCCTGGGATGTTTGATAACATTATTATACAACATTTCAGTTTAAAATGCAATAAATCTAAGAAAACCAATAAAAATCAATAATAGACCAGAAATAATAGACCATATATTTGCTGGCAACCTACAAAAATTTCTAATACGAATCCCTAAATAAGAGCCCAAACTTAGAAAAATTAATTGAAAAGTACTTACCAAAAAAGGAAATAAGTTCAAATTAATATCTGCCATTGAACCAGAAATACCAATACAAAAACTATCTAAAGAAAGAGCGATGGCCAAGATTAAGGCTTCTTGAGGCTCAATTATTTTTGAATGGTTGAGATCAGAAGATATTGGACTATTAAAAACATTTCGGGAATCTTTTTCTTTTTTAGAAGCTTGAAAACATATGTATATTCCCATGCAAATCAAAATAAAACATCCCAAAAAATTTGTAAAAGAATTTGGAAGTATATATTGAATTATATTTCCAAAAAATATTGATATATATGTTGTAATTAGTGAAATTGCAAATAAAATTATTTTACTTAATTTTGACATTTTTGTATTTTTAATCCCATAGGTCACACCTATTCCTAAGGAATCTATACTACTTGATATTGCTAAAAGTATTGAATTTACCATAAAAACACCTCTTACAACATAATATGACAAAAAAATTTTGCTGTTACTTTGGAATAAAAAAGTACAAGCCACATATATTTAAATAACAAATATACAAAGGAGTGAATATTATGTGGCAAACATTAAGAAAAGAAGAAGTATTAAGACAATTAGGCACAGATGAAAAACAAGGATTAACAGAAAAAGAAGTACAAGAAAGACAAGAAAAATACGGAAAAAATAAACTAGCAGAAAAAAAGAAAGAAAGTTTCATCGTAAAATTTATAAAACAATTTAATGATTTTATGATAATTATACTAATAATAGCATCAATAATATCAGCAGTTGTATCAAAAATGCAAGGAGAAAATGACTATGTGGATTCAATAATAATCATAGGAATAGTAGTATTTAATGCATTAATGGGAGTGATTCAAGAAGCAAAAGCAGAAAAATCAATAGAGGCCCTAAAGCAAATGACACCACAACTTGCAAAAACAATAAGAAATGGAAAAACAGTTGAAGTAAATGCAGAAGAACTTGTAAAAGGAGACATCATAATTTTAGATGCAGGAAATTTTGTACCAGCAGACTGTAGAATTTTAGAAAGTCATAACTTGAAAATGGAAGAATCATCATTAACAGGTGAAACACAAGGGACAGAAAAAGATGCAGATATTTTATGTGGTAAAAATGCACCTTTAGGTGATATGAAAAACATGGCTTTTATGGCTAGTATAACAGTAAATGGACATGGAAAAGCGGTTGTTACAGACACTGGAATGAATACAAAAGTTGGACAAATTGCTAATATGATTATTGAAGATGAAGCACCACAAACACCATTACAGAAAAAACTTGGAGAAGTTGGAAAAATATTAGGGTTAGCCTGTTTAGCAATATGCATAATAATTTTTATTATGGGACTAATAAAACATATAGAGCCTGTTGAAATGTTTATGACATCTGTAGGACTTGCAGTTGCTGCAATTCCAGAGGGGTTACCAGCAATTGTTACAATTATGCTTTCAATTGGTGTTACAAAAATGGCAAAAAAGAATAGTATAATTAGAAAATTGCCAGCAGTTGAAACACTTGGAAGTAGTAGTGTTATTTGCTCTGATAAAACAGGAACTTTAACGCAAAACAAAATGAAGGTTGTTGATGTTAGAAGTCAAAGTAAAAAATTTATTATTGAATTAGCAACATTATGCACAGACTGTGATGTAAATGTGGAAAATGGAGTGGCAAAAGTTTCTGGTGAGCCTACAGAGAAGGCAATTGTAGAGGAATATATAAATATTGGAAGTACAAAAAATAGATTAGAAAATTTTATGCCAAGAGTTGATGAAATTCCTTTTGATTCTAATAGAAAAATGATGACTACAATTCACAAAATTGGAAATAAATATAGAATTATAACAAAAGGTGCACCAGATGTGTTATTGCAAAAGTGTACAAAGCAAATAGATTCAATAAGTGAAATGACAAATCAATATAATATAAAAATTAGAAGTTTGGAAAATTTAAAAATTCAGAGTGATAATAGACAAATGGCACAAAAAGCACTAAGGGTAATTGCGGTTGCATATAAAGATTTAGACACATTGCCAAGCAAAATAGATTCACAAAATATAGAAAGTAATTTAACATTTGTAGGCTTAATTGGAATGATAGATCCACCAAGAGATGGAGTAAAAGAAGCGGTTCAGGTATGCAAAAATTCAGGAATAAAAACTGTTATGATTACAGGTGACCACTTAGAAACGGCAAAGGCGATAGCAAAAGATTTAGGAATTCTAGAGCAAAAAGATATAGCAATAACAGGCCAAGAACTTGATAAAATGACACAAAATCAATTAGAAAAAAACATAAAAAAATATTCAGTTTTTGCAAGGGTAACACCAGAACACAAAGTTAGAATTGTAAAGGCATGGCAACGTAATGGAGCAGTTGTTGCAATGACTGGTGATGGTGTAAATGATAGTCCTGCTTTGAAAAATGCTGATATTGGGATTGCTATGGGCAAAAACGGTACAGATGTTGCCAAAAATGCAGCAGATATTATTCTTACAGATGATAATTTTGTTACAATAGTTGAGGCAGTAAAACAGGGAAGAAATATATATGATAATATCAAAAAAGCAATACATTTTTTAATTGCTACAAATATTGGAGAAATTGTAACAATTTTTATGGGACTTGTATTAGGCTTAAAATCACCACTTCTTGCAATTCAATTATTATGGATTAATTTGGTTACAGACTCTTTACCAGCAATTGCTTTAGGACTTGAAAAGCCTGAAAAAGATATAATGCAAAGAAAACCAGTTGATAGTAAAAAAGGAATATTTGCAGATGGCTTGTGGAATAAAATTATTGTTGAAGGAATTATGATAGGTGTACTTACTCTTGTTGCATTCAGTATTGGAAATAAATATTATGGCTTGGAAGTTGGCAGAACTATGGCATTTTTATCAATAGGATTTTTGGAATTGATTCATAGTTTTAATGTTAAAAATGAAAGGTCTATTTTTGAGACAGGACTTTTTGAAAACAAGTATTTAGTTGGAAGTTTTGTTTTAGGAATTTTTATTCAGGCTATAGTTGTTGTAATTCCCGCTTTTGCAAATGTTTTTGAAGTTGTTCCTTTGAATTTGATTCAATGGATTATTACTGTTGCTATTTCTGTTTTGCCTGTACCAGTTATGGAGTTGCAGAAAAAGTTGGATGCGAAAAACAAGGACACAGAAAATAATAAAGAGGAGAAAAAGAATTACTCATTTGCAAAAATGTGATGAAAGTATATAAAAATACTTACAAAAATGTGATGAAAAAATTAAATATACTTGCAAAAGTGTGATAAAACATCCAAAAAATTCGTACGAATTTTCCAAAAATTAGTACGAATTTTCCAAAATTAGTTGCAAATACCTAAAAATTGTGATAGAATAGTTATGCTTAAAAAGGGCATAACTATTTTTAAGCATCTCTACTTAACGAAAAGTTAGGTTGCAAAATCCATAGGGAGGTGAAAATAATGAACAAATACGAAAGTGTTATCATTGTTAATCCAAATGTTGATGAAGCAGGTTTAAAAGCTTTGGAAGAAAAATTCACAGGATTAATCAATGAAAATGGAAAAGTTGAATCAGTTGAAAACATGGGTAAAAAAAGATTAGCTTATGAAATCAAAAAATTCAAAGAAGGTACATATATGTTATTTAACTTTGAAGCAAACCCAGATTCAATCAAAGAACTTGAAAGAGTATACAGAATTACAGATGATATAATCAAATTCATCGTTGTAAGAAAAGAAGACTAATTTAAAAATAAAAAGTGGGACCTTAAATTAAAGTAATGAAAGGAAGAAAAGAAAATGAACAAAGTAATATTAATGGGAAGACTTACAAGAGACCCAGAAGTAAGATACACACAAACAAACAATACTCTAGTTGCTTCTTTTAGTTTAGCAGTAAATAGAAGATTTGTTAGACAAGGAGAAGAAAGACAAGCAGACTTTATTAACATAGTTGCTTGGAGCAAATTAGGAGAATTTTGTAGTAAATACTTTAAAAAAGGTCAACAAGTTGGTATAATTGGAAGAATCCAAACAAGAACATGGGATGATGATCAAGGTGTTAAACACTATGTAACAGAAGTTGTTGCAGAAGAAGCATATTTCGCAGATAGTAAAAGAGAAGGAGATATGGGATCAGGTGCTTTTGAAAATACTTTTGGTAATACAATGCCAGGAAGTATGGGCTCAGATTTTGAAACATCATCTGCAGATGATTTACCATTTTAATAGACTATGAAAGTTAAGTGCTTTCATAAGAGAGGGGGAAAATAAAAATGGCTGATAAAAAACAAAGAAGAAATAATAAAAATTATGATGAAGATTATAATCCAAAATTCAGAAAACAAAGAAAGAAAGTTTGTGTTTTATGTAGTGACAAAAATTTTGAATTAGATTACAAAAATGCTGACCAATTAAAGAAATTTGTTAATGATAAAGGTAAAATCTTACCAAGAAGAACAACAGGATGTTGTGCAAAACATCAAAGAGATATTACTACAGCAGTTAAAAGAGCTAGACATATTGCTGTATTACCATATGCACAACAATAATATGAATAAAAAAAGACCGAAACTTTATATTTTGAGTTTTGGTCTTTAATATTTTAAGACTAGAAACATCAATCTTTCTAGTCTTTTTCTAAATCATCATCTATAGAATTATAGTCATTAACCTTACTGATAAGATTAGGCAAATCATTTTTAATATATTCATCAATTTCAAAATCAATAACAGAACTCTCAGAAGCCATCAATCCAGAAGTTTTAAGCAATTCATTTTGTTTCAAATAAATATTTTTTAAATAATATTCGGCATCAATAGAATCAGGATTATGATTTTCTATTTGCTCCCTTATCGTATGTGCCAAACACTCATATGGGTCATCATAATGAATTTTAATTCTATTTCTAGCAGAAGAGTCCTTATCTAATCTAGCAGTTGCATGCTTTGCAGAAATATTTTCTGCCCAGTTATTATAAATTTCGCATCCTTTGTTATACAATTTTGTTTTTAGTTCTTCAGATTCTTTTTTAGTTAAAGTACAAAAACTAACAAGGGAATCATTTAACTTTTCATCCATTTTTATTCCTATTGGCGAATTATTTTCAAATTCGACATTTTCTTTTGATGTAATATATTTTAACAATCGTGTATATTTTTTATTAAAGTTTTTGTTTGATTTTTTGATATCACAGATTTGGTTAATTAATGCTAATTCATCATTTGAAATTATATCGTTTTTTCCAATATTATTAAGCAATTTCATATTTCTTGTTGCATATGCAGAAGGAACTTCCATAAATTTAGCCTCTTTTCCAGGCATGTTTCCATGTGCAGAATATCCCATAATGCTTTCTTCATGTTCATTTACAAACATTGTCTGCAATTCTATTGGAATATCTAGAACTGTAGAATATAACCCAGAAAAATCAGCAACATATCCACTTTTCTCTCTTTTTATTTTAGAAGCAGATTTATCAGGATTTGTTATAATTCCTAAAGTTTGAAGTTGTTTAGAATTTTTAACTATTTCAGGTAATGTACTTGAATATAATTTTAATCCTAATTTGCTATCAATTCTTGAGTCGAAATCTTTTAAAAGTTCTCTAAAATCAACCTTTTGAGCATCTGGTTCATGTTCTAAAGTATCAATGTTCATTTTTGTAGAGTAGTCTCCTAATGCAGTTAAAATAGCGATTTTTTTATTACATTCTTTAATCAAATTATTATATTTAGCTTTTAACTCTAAAGCATAATCTTTTGAATATATAGTTTCAGACTCGAAAGTATTTAAAATATCCTGCAATATTTGTTTGCTTTTTGTATAGTAGTCAAAAGATGTACAATTTTGATTATCTATTTTCGATTCAAATATGTGATGTTTTTCGGATATTTTTATATTTTCCTTTCTTTCATCTGCAAGCATTTTTAATGTTTCATACTCTGGATTATTTGTGTCTAAAGTTACATTGTGAGGGATTTTTTCAACGATAATTCTTAAACCAAATAAATCTAAAATATTTTTTATTGAAACGCTTGAGTCAGTCTCCTTTAGCCTTTTTGTATAATCTTCTAGTTTTGCTATATTACTTTTTGAAGATTTTACTCTTGATGTTAAATATATTGAATAATTTGGCTCTGAAAATTTTTTGTTTATTTCTAGTAATAGTGTAGAACAAACTATTTCCATATATCTCATTATGTCAGAGTCAGTTGATAAAATCATTTTATCTAATTTTTTTGAAATGCTAATATATAAATTTTCAAATTTTTTATTTTCTAATTCATTATTAAATGGTTTGTGCATAGCATGGCCTCCTTTTGAATTTTAAACTTCTAATATCTAGTATAGCAAAATTTACATAAATTTGCAAATTAATTGCAATTTATTAGAAAATATAGTAAAATATAGTAGATTAGTTGAAAATTATAAATGAATTTTACGCAAAAATAATTTTGCTGAAAAATATGAATAAATAAAATTGAAAAGAAGGTAAAAAAATGTTAGAAAAATTAGGAATCGATACTGAACTAGAAAATTTATCAAAAGAAGTAGAAAATGAAATAAAAGAACAATTTAAAGTGATGGACAAAATATGTGAAAAAAATAGTATGAAAGTATTATCTGCATTTCAAGAATGTAACTTGCAAGAAATGCATCTAAACTCATCAACAGGATATGGAATTGATGAAGCAGGAAGAAACAAAATTGAAGAAATTTATGCAAAAGTATTTAAAGCAGAAGATGCACTAGTACGTGCACAATTTATATCAGGAACACATGCTCTAGCAATAACATTATCTGCATTATTACGTCCAAATGACACAATGATTAGTATAACAGGTGAACCATATGACACACTTCAAACTGTTATAGGATGTAATGATACAGAAAGCAAAAGTTCATTGAAAGCATTTGGAATTAAGTATGAACAAATAGAACTTGTAGAAAATGATTTTGATATAAAAACAATTCAAGAAAGATTAAAAAAACAAGATGTAAAATTAGTTGAAATTCAAAGGTCAAGAGGATATTCAACAAGAAAAAGTTTGACAATTGAAAAAATTGAAAAGGCAATAAAAGCAATTAGAGAAGTTAACAAAGATGTAATAATTATGGTCGACAATTGTTATGGAGAATTTGTACAAGATAAAGAACCAATAGAAATTGGAGCAGATATTGCAGTAGGTTCATTAATGAAAAATTTAGGGGCAGGAATTGCAACATCTGGAGCATATATTGTTGGTAGAAAAGATTTAATAGAATTATGTGCAGAAAGATTAACTGCACCTGGAATTGGAAAAGAAATAGGACCATCATTAGGACAAAATACACAATTGTTAAAAGGTTTATTCTTTGCACCACAAGTTGTAGCATCTAGTGTAAAAACAGCAATATTTGCAAGTAGAATATTAGAAAAATTAGGATATGATGTTGAACCAAAATATGATGAAGTAAGAGCAGATATTGTTCAAACAATTAAACTTGGAAGTGAAGAAAACTTAGTTAAATTCTGTCAAGGAATTCAAATGGGTTCACCAATAGATTCAAATGTAATTCCATTTCCTAGTGATATGGGTGGCTATGAAGACAAGGTTATAATGGCAGCTGGAACTTTTACAGAAGGGGCAACAATTGAATTGAGTTGTGATGGACCAATTCGTGAGCCATTTATTGCTTATATGCAAGGTGGGCTTACTTATGAGTATGGTAAGTTTGGTATTCTTAAGGCAATTCAGAAAATGAAAAATTAAAAAAATAGGGATTGGGGGACGGGTCTTGAATCCCTAAAAATTATATAAATTGATTATTTATGGTATTTTTAAAATTTCGGGATTCAAGACCCGTCCCCCAATCCCTAAAAATTTAGGAGAAAAATATGAATGTAATAGTAATTGGTGGAGGTCCTGCTGGAATGATGGCTGCGATTGCTTCTGCTGAAAATGGAAATAATGTAATTTTATTAGAGAAAAAAGAGAGACTTGGAAGAAAGCTGTTGATTACAGGTAAGGGAAGATGTAATATAACATCTTCTTTGCCAATTGAGGAGTTTATACAAAATATACCTGGTAATGGTCAGTTTTTGTATAGTGCTTTTAAAAATTATACCAATAATGATATAATAAATTTTTTAAATGAAGAAGGTTTAGATGTTAAAGAAGAGAGAGGAAATAGAATTTTTCCTGTAACAGACAAGTCATTGGATGTTTTAAAATGTTTTACAAAAAAATTGAAAGAGTTAAATGTTAAAATCGAATATAATGTGGAAGTTACTGAAATTGTTCCAAAAGATGAAGATGGAAAATTGAAAGTGAAGACTGTAGAGAACCAAGAAATTAACAGAGGCAATATCCATAATATGGATAAGAATAAAAACAATATTAAAATTTTTGAAGCGGATAAAGTGATATTAGCAACTGGTGGCAAGAGTTATCCGCTAACAGGCTCAACTGGTGATGGATATGAATTGGCTAAAAAATTAGGACATACTGTAACTAAAATTAGACCATCATTGGTACCTTTGGAAGCCTTTGAACAAAATATGTGTAAAGATTTGCAAGGTTTATCTTTAAGAAATGTAAATATCGAATTAAAAAATAAGGAAAATAATAAAATCATTTATCAAGATTTTGGTGAGATGTTATTTACACATTTTGGAGTATCAGGACCTACAATTTTAAGTGGTTCAGCACATTTGGTTAGATATAAAAATATTGATGAGCTTTTGAAAAATAAAAAAATTATTTTAAGTATAGATTTTAAACCAGCATTATCTGAAGAAAAGTTGGATGAAAGGATATTGAGAGACTTTGCAGAGTTTAAAAATAAGCAATTTAAAAATAGTTTAGATAAATTGTTGCCACAAAAGTTGATTCCAGTAATTATTGAAAAAAGTGGAATAAATCCTAATAAAAAAGTTAATGAAATTAATAAAAGAGAAAGACATAGACTTGTTAATTTATTAAAGAATTTTGAAGTTACTATAAGAGGATTTAGACCTATTGATGAGGCTATAGTTACAAGTGGGGGAATAAATATTAAAGAGATAAATCCTAAAACAATGGAATCTAAATTAGTTGATGGTTTATATTTTGCTGGTGAAATTATTGATGTTGATGCATATACTGGTGGATTTAACCTTCAAATAGCGTATTCAACAGGATATACAGCAGGAAATAATATATAACAAAATTTGAATAAAATTGAGGCAGATTTGGACTGTCATACTTACCATATTTAATAAAATTTGGGGTAAACGAAAATGGTCTTACTTGTCTCAAAAAGGGAGAAATATGGAAAAATTTATTTCGATTAAGGAGAATGTTCAAACTGAAATAGTTGTAAAAAAATCTAAATTTATATGTAATCTGATAAAAGTAGAAAGTCAGGAAGAAGCAGAAGAGTACATTAAAAAAATCAAAAAAAAATATTATGATGCAAGACATAATTGTGTAGCCTACAGGGTTATAGAGAATGAACAAGTAGTAGAAAAATCAAGTGATGATGGTGAACCGTCAGGGACTGCAGGTGGACCTATGCTTAATATTTTGCAAAAAAATAATTTGGGTAATGTTTTAGTTATAGTAACTAGATATTTTGGTGGAATATTACTTGGAACTGGAGGCTTAGTTAGAGCATATTCTGATGCAACACTTAATGCAATAGAAATTTCAGAAATGGTTGAGAAATGTATAGGAATAGAAGCAGAAATAGAATTGGATTATAATAATTTGGAATCTTTTAAATATTATTGTAAAAAAAATAATATTTATATAAAAGATTATGATTATTCAGAGAAAATAATTTGTAAAATACAGTTAGAAGAGGGCAGTAAAGGAAGATTAGAAGATGATTTTAATACAAAAAAAGTTAATTTGATAAATTTAAAGTTTTTATCTAAAAAATTAATAGAGAAAAGTATAATAAATTAATACTTTTGTAAATAATTGGAAAAAATAATTGAAAAACTATAAAAATAATAATATAATCAGAACTGTAAAAAATTTACAGTTCTTTTATTTATTGAAAACAGAAGATTAGAAAGGATAATATACATAAAATATTTAAAAGGAACTAAAGATAGGGGAGATAAAGATGAAAGAGAAAACAACTATTTTAATAGCGGATGATAATCAAGAATTTGCTCAAACACTTGCTAGATACATTCAAGAGCAGGATGATATGGAAGTAATAGGTATTGCTAAAGATGGAGAAGAGGCAATAGATATGATAGCTAATATAATGCCTGATGTGGCGTTGTTGGATGTTATTATGCCACATTTAGATGGTATAGGGGTCCTTGAAAAAATGAATATGATAAAATGTGATAAAAAGCCACTTTGTATAATGCTTTCTGCTGTTGGACAAGATAAAATTACTCAAAAAGCAATTGGGCTTGGAGCGGAATATTATGTTGTAAAACCATTTGATATTGAATTATTAATAAAAAGAATAAAGGAATTAAAGAATTTTATACCAAATAAAAGTACAGATACTTTTATTTCAAGAGATATAAAAGCACAATATGTAGAAATTCCTGAGGATGGTATTAAAAATCAAGATAATTTGGAGGCACTTGTAACTAATATAATTCATGAGGTAGGTGTACCAGCACATATAAAGGGATATCAATATTTGCGTGAGGCTATTATTATGGTTGTTAATGATATTGATGTAATAAATCAAATTACTAAAAGCTTGTATCCTAAAATTGCTACAAAATTTAACACAACTCCAAGTCGTGTAGAACGTGCAATCCGCCATGCAATTGAAGTTGCTTGGGGTAGAGGAGACCAAAAGACAGTTGAGAAAATTTTTGGTTATACAATTTCAGCAGCTAAAGGAAAACCAACTAACAGCGAGTTTATAGCAATGATAGCAGATAAGTTGAGATTGGAATTAAAGAGTGCGTAATTTGTACATAAGTTTATAGAAGAATATATTATAATATAAAAATAAACTTTTCTTATTCATTGGTTCGTGTTTTGAATATTTAAAACATGGATTTTTGAAAAAGAGAGGTTTTTTATTATGGAATGAGAATAAACAGATGTGGTTTACCTCCATAAAGGAGGTGAGGCTTATGATAGAAATGCAATTATTAATAAAAACAATATTTATTTTATACTATTCATTAATTGGAGTAACTATCATAGCTTTTGCTTTGATTATAACATTAGTTATAATTATTAGCAAAAGTAGATAAAAAATAAAAAACACATCTGTCTTGACAGGGCGAAGTGTTTTTACATACAAACCTGGCAAACCACGTTTGTGGTTCCTCCATTTCCTATTATTATACTTTGAATAATGATAAAGTCAATAAATTTTATTATTTTTCTAAATTTTTTAATCCAAACTCAATTATTTGATTTACTACACTATTAAAACTTAATTCATTT
This sequence comes from uncultured Clostridia bacterium, assembly GCA_934162615.1. Taxonomy (GTDB): domain Bacteria; phylum Bacillota; class Clostridia; order TANB77; family CAG-508; genus CAG-269. The sequence goes on along the minus strand of CAKPJK010000017.1, from coordinate 6,537 downwards.
TTTTCGGCTAAATCACTAATTTTATCAAAAGTTTCTCCACTTATTCTTATTGTTCTAGTTACTGTATCATTCCTTTTTTTTGTTTTTTCAATTTTTAATTTTTTCATTTTCATCACCATAATTATTGTAACCAAAAAAAAGTTAAAAATAAGTGTACAAATATGTGTACAAAATGAAAATTTTGTGATATATTGTAGAAAGAAAGGGGTGAAGGTATGAAAAAACAAAATATTTCTAAAATATTAATAACAATATCAGTAATATTATTATTGTTAAGTATTTTTTGTATAGGTATGGGATTTGACAAAATGCTGAGATATAAAAATAGTGAAAAATCTTATTCTTATAAAGGTGTAAATGCTTATGTTGGTGGTGATGCTTATAATTATATTATTAATGCGTGCTACTTTGCAGGTTATGTTTCATTGGGAGGATGCTTGCTTATAACAAGTAGTATTTTTGCAATTTCAGGTATAAAAAATACTGAAGTGATTGAAAAAAAAGGAAATCATAGTATATAGGAGGAAATTTATGGAAAAGAAAAATTATAAAAATAAAGTTTTAATAGTACTTGGTGTGATTATCGTAATTGTAGTTGGTATTTTTATTTATCAAAATAAAAAAGGGATGAATTCTAATAGTAGAGTAACTGTAAATTCAAAAGACAACAATGCAAACTCAAGTATATCTAAAGTGGAAAATGATAATAATTCAAATAATAAGGAAACAGAAATAAGTTTGCAAGACAAGATAACTATAGATAATTTTTGTGAATTTAATATATTATCAACATCTTTTTCAAAGAATATTGAACCAACAAATCCAACAGGATATTATACATATTTAGAGGGAAAAGATGATAATCAAAAATATTTTGAATTAACGATGAATGTTAAAAATTTATCAGTTTCTGCTGTAAAGCAGGATAGTCTTATGTCTGTGAAAATCACATATGATAATAATTATGAATATAATTGTTCATTGGTAACAGAAAATTCCAGTGGTGATAAATTAGAAACTTATCCAAATTTATATGGTATAGATCCACTAAAAAGTTTGAAATATAGATTTGTTGTAGAGGTACCAAAAGAAGTTGAAACAGATGGGAAACCATTAAAAGCAACAATAACTTCAAATGGAAATACTTATATTTATAATATTAGATAAGAACAAATTTGAAAATTTTCTATATTAGGAAAGTTGTATAACTTTACCTAATACAGAAAAAGAACCGTGTCAAAATAATGACACGGTTTTTGACTTATTTTTTTTAAATAATTTTTTTTGCAATTTTCTTTTCATTTTTGCATGTGCAAGGAATGAAAAATAAAAAAGTTATTGAAATTTCGTCCAACGCTGTTCTAAACTCTTTAAAAAAGTCTTTCATATAAGCTCCCTTCATAAGCTATGCTAAATAAGTATCAATTACATTATAACATAAAAACAAAATTATGTAAAATCTAAAATGTAATAGAATAAAACAACGATAAAAAAAGCAAACTAAAATAAATGTAAAAAGGAGTGAAAAAAATGAAAGCATCTTTTATAAAATTTGAGGAAGACTATCAACTTCCAAAACTATTAGGAATGAACATAGAAGAAATAAAAGAACCAGAAGAAATTGACGATAAAATAGAAGAACTAAAAAAACAAAAATATACAACAATAGTAATACCAAATGAATTAGCAAGTTTTTCACAAGATATAATAAGTAAATACAAATATGATCCAACATTAAATATAATAATAGTTCCATCAAAAAATAATTAAATTATGCATAAACCAAAAACAACCTCATATACATTTATAAAGAAAAACTGTAAGGAGGTAAAAAATGATAGAAGCACAAAGAGAAAACTTAAATATAAATAAATTAATAGCAGAAAGAAAAGAAATCATATTAGCAGAGGGAGATATGATAGTACCAGACTCAAAGCCAGACATTTTGAACACAATTGGTACAAGTGGTATAGCATCAATATACAAAAAAGAGGTGCAAAGCGAAAAAGTAAGACTGGATGGAACGGTAAATGCCTACATAATGTATATGCCAGACGGGGCAGATGACACAGTAAGAGGTCTAAACACAAGTGTCGATTTTTCAGAAAGTTTGAATGTTCCAAACTGTCAAGATGGAATGAATGCAATTTCTGATGTTAAAATAAAATCAATAGAAGCAAAGGTGATAAATGGCAGAAAAATTGGCATTAAGGCAACATTGGAAGTTAACTTAAAAATTTATTCAAATGATAATGTTGAGATAATTAATGAAGTTCAAAATGAAGAAGATGTTCAAATTTTAAAGGAAGATTTAAAATTAAATTCATTGGTGGGAACAGGAAGTACAAAGATTTATGCAAAAGATAATATTCAAATTGATAATATGGACAATTTGGCGGAGATTTTACAAGCACAGGTATGTTTAGTTGATAAGGATATAAAAATCAGTTATAACAAGGTTTTGACTAAAGCAGAAGCGGAAATAAAGATAATGTATCTAACTGAAGACAATAGGATAAATGTTGTTACATATAAAATACCGGTTGTTGGATTTATTGACATTCCAGATGTATCAGAAGAAAATATATGTGATGTAAATTATGAAATCAAAAATATAATTATAAAGCCTAATTCACAAGATGAGCATTCAATATATGTCGAAATAGAAATAGAAGTAACTTGTTATGCATATGAAGAAAAGCAAATCAATTTGATTCAAGATATGTATAGCCCAACTCAAAACTTAAATTTTGAGAAAAAGCAAATTACAACAATGACTAGCAAACAAAATATTTCAGGTGTTAAACAAATAAGAGAGAAAATCAATATGAATGATATTGATGGTTTGAATTTACTTGATGTAGAGACAACACCAGTTATAATAAATGAAAATAAAATAAATACTAAAATTATGTATGAAGCAGAGTTGAATATGAAATTTATTTTTGAAAATTCTAGAAAACAGATAAATGTTAAAGATGCAAAAATTCCATTTGAATATACAATTGAAAATCTTCAAAATGGAGAGTCATTAAATACAAACTGTGATATGGGAATAAAATCACAAGATTTTATAATTCAAGATGGTGGAGATATTAGTTGCAATGTTGATGTTCAGGCAGATACAAGTATGTATAGAACTGCGAATTTGAATATGATAGATAGCATAGTTGAAGACGGTGAGAGGGAAGAGCAAGATTATAGTTTGGTAATTTATGTTGTTAAAAAAGGTGATACTTTATGGAATATTGCTAAGGAATTTGGTAGTACGGTTGATGGAATTGCTAGAACAAATGGCATTGAGGATAGAGATAAAATATATCCAGGCCAAAAATTGTATATACCAAAATTTGAAAAAATTTCGGAAAAAGTGTATGAATAGTAAGATATATTCAAGACCAAGAATACGACTTCCAAAGATTTTCTTTTCGAATGGAGGAGATAAAAGTTTAAAGAGAAAACAAAAAATAGCAAAAATTTTTATAATAATGGTAATTGCATTTAGTACAGTTAAAATTGTATTAGATGCAATTTCTCCAATATTTAATTCATTATGCGAGGATAAAGCAAAATCAATTGCAACAATTATATCTAATAATGAAGCCACCAATGTTATGAAAGACCATACATATGATGAATTATTTACAATTGAAAAAGATAATGATGGAAATATAACAATGATAAAATCTAATGTAATTCCAATAAATGAAATAATATCAGATGTTGCAGTCAAAATACAGAATTCAATTAATGAGAGAGGCAAAGAAAATATAAAAATTGCAATTGGAAGTTTTACAGGTTCAAAATTACTTTCCGGCAGAGGTCCTGGAATTCCAATTAAAATATCGTCTATTGGCAATGTTGAAACTGATTTGCGTAGTGAGTTTTCTGCTCAGGGAATTAATCAAACTTTGCATAGGGTGTATTTGCAAGTTGATTGTGAGGTTAGTATATTGACTCCTTATAACACTATTTCTGAAAAGGTCTCTAATCAGGTTCTTCTTATTGAGAATGTAATTGTTGGTAAAATTCCAAATACTTATTATAATCTTGATGGTATTGATACTAATAGTGCATTAGATATTATTGAATAAACTTGATTTATGTATACAATTATGATAAAATAAATTGAAAACTGGTAGAAAATTTAATTTTGCATTGCAAGGAGGAAAAAATATGAAATTTAGAAAAATTAAAAAACCATTATTTCGGGCGAGACTTGAAATAAGTGGGTTTTATGACGGAGTTACTTTTCAAAGAAAAAATGTTAAAAAAAAGGTAAAAAAAGTTTTAGCAGAGTGGATGTTTTACTTAAGGGAATACAAAAAAATTAGAGTCGGATGCTTTAAAGAGTTATTTAGTGAATTGCATGAAATGGCATTTCCAATAAAAATTGAAGAGGGCTATGGAAGTAATTTAAATATAATAATTATTGACAATAAAGGAACAGAGTATTATATGATAAATAGAGGAATCTATGTTTATAATGATATGGAAAGCTATATTATTGGAAGAAGAAATAGCTTACTAGAACCTTTGGTCGACAGAGATTTTAATTATAAAATTTCTAAAGACGGAACTATAAGATTGACGGAAACGGGAGCTATGAGATTAAAGGCAGATGCAACCAATGATGAAATTGTAGTTAATTTTTGCTTTGATTCAAAAAAACATACCACAGAGGCTATATTAAAGTCATACACATCTAACTATAAAATAAAAATGCAATATCCAACAATGGATGATGTGTTAGACAAAAAGGTACAGGAGTATCTTTTTAATGTGAGTGAGAAAAATTATTATTATTATGATATTTTTCCAATATTAAAATGGATGTTATCTATAATATCTAGGAAAAACGTGTTTCTTTCAATTACAGCAGAAGTAGATGGTGAAATCTGTTCAGAAGTTAATATTATGGGAGGTATTGTACAAAGATATACAAAAACAGAAATAATCAATGAAGGAGAACGAAGAACGGAAATAGAAGTATTTTCTAAAAAACTAGAAGATTTTTTAGCAGAGAGGAAGTAATCTAAATTTCATATAGTTGTATTTAATTTAAATATAACTAAAGAATATAAAATGACCTTTTTGAAAACACAAATTTTCAGTAAGGTTATTTTATATTTGTATATTGCTAGTATATTAAGTGTGGTCTGTTGATAGCTTTAAATAAGAAAAAAATAGAAATTTTAATAAAATAGAATATTTGATTGAAAAAACCTCATATCCTTGATATAATCTATAAATAAAAATAATAGAGGAGAATTGATATAAAAAATGAAATTTGTAGTTCAAAGAGTTAAAAATGCACAAGTAGATATAGAAGGAAAAACAGTTGGAAAAATAGAAAAAGGCTTTATGGTTTTAATTGGTGTAACACATACAGACACAAAAGAAGTAGCAGATTATTTAGTAAAAAAATTAATTAATTTACGAGTATTTGAAGATAAAAATGGAAAGATGAACAAATCATTAAAAGATGTTAATGGTTCATTACTTTTGGTTTCTCAGTTTACATTATATGCTGATTGTTCTAGTGGAAACAGACCATCTTTTACAGATGCTGCAAAACCTGATTTTGCAAATCAATTATATGAGTATATTATAGAAGAATGTAAGAAACAAATTGAAATTGTTGAAACCGGCGTTTTTGGTGCTGATATGAAAGTTGGTTTAGTAAATGATGGACCAGTTACAATAATGTTGGAAAAAAATGTAAAATAATTTGACATAATATATAATAAGTGCTATAATAAAAGTGGTTTAACCAATAGAATTTTTATTTCCATCATCTAATTGTGGCATTAGAAATTTTTTAAGTATTTCATTGTTGGTTAACACGTGATTTTAGTAGTGTATTAGGGAGGAAGATGAGATATTTAAATGTGATGGAAACTCTGCCTGATTAGTTCAGGCAGAGAATTTTTTTGTAATAAAATAAAAAACCTCGGGAATATTAAAATTTCCGAGGTTTGTATATTTTGCATAAAAACATATTATCTCTTTGAGAATTGTGGAGCTTTTCTTGCTTTTTTAAGACCGTATTTTTTTCTTTCTTTCATACGAGGATCTCTTGTTAAGAATCCGTTTGATTTTAAAGCAGGTCTATATTCGATATTAGCAGCATTTAATGCTCTAGCAATACCATGTCTGATTGCTCCAGCTTGACCTGTAAATCCACCACCTTGAACTGAACAAATAACATCATATTTATCAGTTGTGTTTGTAACTGTAAGTGGTTGTCTTACTATAACTTTTAAAGTTTCTAATCCGAAAAATTCATCAATATCTTTACCATTAATAGTAATTTTTCCAGATCCTTCAACTAATCTAACTCTGGCAATTGAAGATTTTCTTCTTCCTGTTCCAGTGTAAACTATTTTTTCTGATTTAGCCATATTATTTTACCTCCCATACTTCTGGTTTTTGTGCTTGATTTTCATGTTCTGCTCCTGCATAAACTCTTAATTTTTTAAGTTGAGCTCTTCCTAAAGAGTTGTGTGGTAACATTCCTTTAATAGCTAATGTCAT
>CAKPJK010000016.1 GCA_934162615.1 uncultured Clostridia bacterium | reverse complement strand
TTATGCAACTTTCCTAATATATAAAACTACATTGCACAGAAAATTTATGAAATAAATTTTCGCGCACGAACAAATTTGCTGAAAAAATCTTTGATTTTTTCAGATTTGTTCTAGAAAAACTATGAAAAAATCTAAATTTATGATATAAATAATAATGAATTTTATGAAAACTTAAATTTCGAAAGGAAAATAAAAATGAAAGTATTATTTGCAACAACAAATCCAGCAAAAGTAAAAAAATACAAAAAAGCACTTGAAGAAAAAGGAATAGAACTGTTAACACTAAAAGATTTAGACATAAATATAAAAGTAGAAGAAACAGGGAAAAATGCAATTGAGAATGCATATATAAAAGCAAAATCATACTATGAAGTAGCACACATACCAACAATAGGAATGGACAATTGCCTATTTGTAGAAGAACTATCAGAAGAAGAACAACCAGGAACGCATGTAAGAAGAGTAAATGGAAAAGAGTTAACAGATGAAGAAATGATAGAATATTACACAAATTTAGTAAAAAAACATGGTAAAAAACTAACAGCTAAATGGGTGTATGGTATGGTAATTTATAATGGTAAAGAAGTAAAAGAATATACATGGAGCAAAAGTGACTTTTACTTTGTAGACAAACCATGCGAAAAAAGAAATCTTGGATATCCGCTTGATTCAATTAGTATTGTACCCGAATTTAATAAATATTTAGTAGAATTAAATGAAGAAGAAAGAGCGCAAAATAGTAATAAAAATAATGATGATAAAGTTATTAAATTCATAGTAGATAATATAAATTAAGGAAAGGAGAAATTCATGCTAAAACTTAAAAACATAAAAAAGACATATGTAAGTGGAGACGAAAAAGTAGAAGCATTAAAAGGAATAAACATAGAATTCAGAGAATCAGAATTTGTCTCAATACTAGGTCAAAGTGGATGTGGAAAAACAACGCTTTTAAACATCATAGGAGGACTAGATAGATATACATCAGGAGACCTAATAATAAATGGAAAATCAACAAAAGATTTTAAAGATAGAGACTGGGATGCGTACAGAAACTACTCAGTAGGCTTTGTATTCCAAAGTTACAACCTAATAGGACATCAAACAGTATTATCAAATGTAGAACTTGCATTAACAATATCAGGAGTATCTAGAAAAGAAAGAAAACAAAGAGCAATAAAAGCACTAGAAGAAGTTGGGCTAAAAGAACAAATACACAAAAAACCAAACCAATTATCAGGCGGACAAATGCAAAGAGTTGCAATAGCAAGGGCTTTAGTAAATAACCCAGACATAATTTTAGCAGACGAACCAACAGGAGCATTAGACACAAAAACAAGTGTGCAAGTAATGGAAATATTAAAGAAAATATCAAAAGACAAACTAATAATAATGGTTACACACAACCCAGAACTTGCAGAAAAATATTCAAGTAGAATTATAAAAATACTTGATGGAAAAATAACAGATGATTCAGACCCAATTGAACATCAAAAAGAAGAAAAAAAGGAAGACACTAAAAAGAGAAGAACATCAATGAAATTCCTTACAGCATTACGACTAAGTTTAAACAATTTAATGACTAAAAAAGGAAGAACAATATTAACATCATTTGCAGGAAGTATTGGAATAATAGGAATTGCACTAATTTTAGCAATTTCAACAGGAGTACAGAATTATATAAACAAAGTTGAAGAAGATACACTTTCTTCATATCCAATTACAATAGAAGAATCAACAGTAGATATGTCAAGCCTAATGCAGTCTATGTCTGGTGAAAACACAGATAACACGGAAAACAAAGAAGAAGGTAAAGCATATTCAGCAGATATAATGAATGATATGATAACAACACTTTCTAATAAAAAGCAAAGCAATAACTTGAAAGAATTAAAAAAATATTTGGACGATGGTGACAATGAAATTACAAAAAATAGTAATAGCATAAAATATGGATATGACTTAAATATCAACTTATACAGAGCAAATACAGACAATGGAATTGTAAGAGTTAACCCAAGTACAGTAATGAACGCATTTGGAATGGGAGATATGATAGAAGCACAAAACAATTCAGCAATGTCATCTGTATTTGGAAGTTCAATGATGACAAATACTGATGTATGTTTTGAAATGCTAGATAATCAACAATTATTAGAATCTCAATATGATTTAGTAAAAGGAAACTGGCCAAAGCAGTATAATGAAGTAGTTCTAGTATTAAAAGAAGACGGAAGAATAGATGATTACACATTATATTCATTAGGACTAAAAGACCAAACCGATCTAAAAGACAAATGGAAAGCGGTAGAAAATGGGGAAAAACTTGACGAAAAACAAGAATCAACATCATATTTATATGATGACCTTTTAAACCTACAATTTAAACTATTATTAAATTCAGACTATTATCAAAAACAAAATGGACTATGGGTAAATAAAGAGGATGACGATAATTATTTAAAAAAGAAAATTAATAATGCAGAAACTGTAAAAGTAGTTGGAATTATAAAACAAAATGAACAAAGTGCTGTAAGCACTTCTGTTACAAGTGGTATAGGATACACAAAACAATTAAAAGAATATGTAGTAGAAAAATCAAATGATGCACAAATAGTAAAAGAACAAAAAGAAAACAAAGATGTAAATGTATTTTCTGGTTTAAAATTTCCAACAGACGAAGATACATCTTCAATGGAAAATTTGACAGCAGAGCAAAGAATGGCAATGAGCAAATTAAGTAGTGAAGAAATTGCTCAAATGATGGAAACATATTCAGCAAATAAAGACTCAAGCTATGAAAAAAATCTACAAAAACTAGGTGCAGTTGATATTGATACACCAACATCAATCAGCATTTATCCAAAAGACTTCGAATCAAAAGATAAAATATCAAGTGCAATAGAAGAGTATAACCAAAAGCAAAGAGATAATGGAAAAGAAGAAAACACAATAAGTTACACAGATATAGTTGGAACAATGATGAAATCTGTAAGCCAAATTATTAATACAATAAGTTATGTATTAATTGCATTTGTAGCAATATCATTAATAGTATCTTCAATAATGATAGGTATTATAACATATATTTCTGTATTGGAAAGAACAAAAGAAATTGGAATTTTAAGAGCAATTGGAGCATCTAAAAAAGATATTTCAAGAGTATTTAATGCAGAAACTTTGATTATTGGTTTAATATCAGGTCTTATAGGAATAGGCATCACAGTATTATTAACACTTCCAATAAACAGCATGATTTATGCTGTAACAGGTGTTAAAGTGGTAACTGCTGTACCATTTAAGGCTGGTGTTGTATTAGTTCTTATTAGTATGTTCTTGACAATTATTGCAGGTTTAATTCCAGCTAAAATTGCAAGTAAAAAAGACCCAGTAATTGCATTAAGGACAGAGTAATTGTAGCATAGAAATGTAGAAGTAAAAATAAAAGAATACCCCCGCAAAAAGCTTATAATAAACTTTTTGCGGGGGTATGTTATTTGGGTTTGATTATTGCGTAATAAAGATCCAAATCTACATAAGATATGTTTTCAAAAAACTTGAGTTTTTCGTCAGCACTAATTTGTATATAAACAGTAACTTCAAGTCCGTTTTTTAGAGTTGCATAAAATTTTGTAGTATCTGTTTCAATTAAACGAAGAGACTTGTATTTTGAAAGCGGTAATGGAACAACTTCCACATATTCTTCAGTAACGAAAAGGTAAGCAATATCAGTCTCCTTCTCCAAAAATTTTTTCATTGGGAAATTTGATATTATTATAACTAGCAATATAATAGGTAAATAAATTTTTAGTGGAGTGCTAGTGGCTACGCTAAAGAGAAAAAATGCAAGTCCCAAAGTAACTGCTAGATACAAATCAAAAAAAATTAAATCTGGAATGTTTGTCTTTTTGTTTATTTCATCTTTATTTTTTTTTGCTGACCGTTCTTTTTCATTCATAAGAATCTCCTTTCGTTGTCAAACCAATAATTGTAACAAAATAATATTAAATTAATATTATCATTTATATAAATATGCACTTAGCATAATAATAAAAAATTATATTAAAATTATAACAGAAATCTATATAAAATTCAATATATTTTCGATAACCAAATTAATCATAATATCATAATCCAAATCCTTGTGCTTATGATAAACAATCTCATGACACAAATCATCAATCAAATGAATAGCAATATGAACCTTTTCATAAAGATTCTTTGAATCAAAACCATTATCCAATAAAATCTTAGAAATATTTTTAGTCATAGCCATTTCGTTTTCTTGGAAAAACTCAGCAATTTCCTTATCAGAATGGGTCATAGACATAATTTCTTCATGAGCAATTTGTGAAAGTTTATGATTTTCAATAAAAGTATTAATCATATTTCTTAAAATAGTATCAAGATTATTTTTATCAATTTTAATATTTGATGTTACATTTAACATAGGATAAAAAATATCACTAGCATATCTTTTAATACCCTCGACTAAAATATCATGTTTATCTTTAAAATATTGATACACAATTCCAGTAGAAACTCCTGCAGCTCTTGCAATTTCAGCTGTATTAGTATTGTAATATCCTTTCTCGCAGATTAATTCAAAACCTGCTTTTATTATTTTTTCTTTTTTCTCAATAGAACGTTTCTGAATAGGTTCTCTAATTTCATTTATTTTCATTTAAAACAATTCCTTTCTAATATACAAATACTATTATAATAGCAAAAAAAATAAATGTCAAACAAATGTGAAAAACATTTCATATTTCTATTGACAACGATATAATATAAATATATAATAATTTTGAAAATATGAAATAAGTTTCACATTAAGGAGGAGTTATGAAAAAAATAGTAGAACTAAAAAAGGTAAGTAAAACTTACAAAATAGGAGAAAATGAATTCAAAGCACTAGACAACATAGACTTGGAGATAAACAAAGGAGAATTTGTAGTAATACTTGGACCATCAGGAGCAGGAAAATCAACACTATTAAATCTAATAGGGGGAATGGATACACCAACAAGTGGAAGTATCAAAATTGATGGAGAAGAAATATCAAAATACACAGAAGGTCAATTAAGTGACTACAGAGCGGAAAATATAGGATTTATTTTTCAATTCTATAATATATTGCCAACACTAACAGTATTAGAAAATGTTGAGTTAGTAAAAGATATAGTAAAAAGCGGAAATGATAGTAAAGAAGCAATAAAAGCAGTTGGACTTGAACAACATATGAATAAATTTCCAAACCAATTATCTGGTGGAGAACAACAAAGAGTTTCAATTGCAAGAGCAATTGCTAAAAATCCAAAGTTATTATTATGTGACGAACCAACAGGGGCATTAGATTCTAAGACTGGAGTTGAAGTTTTAAAATTATTAAAGAAACAATGTGATGGAAATAATGGTGCAAACACAGTAATTATAGTAACTCATAATAGTTTATTTGCAGATATTGCAGATACTGTAATAAGAGTTAAAAACGGAAAAATTGAAAGTGTGACAACAAATGAAAATCCTAAAAATATAGATGAAGTAAAATGGTAAAAGAAAGGAATCGAAAATGAAAAAATTAAGTAAAAAAAGATTAAGAGATATAAGACAAAACAAAATGCAATTCTTCAACATTTTCATAATGGTATTTTTAGGAGTATTCGTATTTGCAGGAATACACGCATATATGGATGGAATGGAAAAAAGTGCAGACAATTACTATAAAAGCAACAACTTTCAAGACATATGGCTATCAGGAGAAAACTTCAGTAACGAAGATTTAGAAAAAGTAAAAAATACTGAAAATGTAAAAGATGCAGAAAGAATGTTAACAATAAATACAAAACTTGAAAATAAGGATGATGTAACATTAGATACAAACTTCATAGAGTCTAACGATATTTCAAAAATGTATGTTGTAGATGGTGAAGAATTTAGTAAAGACAAAAAAGGTGTATGGTTTGATAGTTATTTGGCTAAAAATTTAAATCTAAAAGTTGGAGATGAAATAACATTTACATATCAAAATATGAAAATAACTGAAAAAATAGTAGGTTTAGTAAATACGCCAGACCATGTATATTTTGTAAAAGATGATACTGAAATATTCCCAACACATAAAAATTATGGATTTATATATTTATCAATAAATGAATTACCACAAGGAATGCCTGAAATTTTTAACCAAATAATAGTTGATGTAGATAACACAGATAAAATACAAGAAACAAAAGCAAATTTGGAAAACAACATAAAATCAGCAGTAGCAGTAACAGACAGAGAATCAAGTGTATCTTACAAAGGATATAATTCAGAAATAGAAGAAGGAACAACATATTCAGGAGTATTTACATTTTTGTTCTTATTTATAGCAGTATTATCAGTAACAACAACAATGAACAGATTTGTAAAAAAACAGAGAACACAAATTGGAACATTAAAAGCATTAGGATTTAAAAACAGAAAAATAATAAACCATTATGTAGGATACGGATTTATAATTAGTTTAATTGCTAGTTTGGCAGGACTTTTCGTTGGAAAATACACATTGGGAACTTTCTTTTTAAATACGGAAATGAGTTATTTTGAAGTCCCAGTGTACAATACAGTATTAATTCCAGTTGTCTATATATTAGCAACTGCAGTAATAGCCTTGATTACACTTGTAACATATTTATCATGCAGAAGTATATTAAAAGAATCAGCAGTTGAGGCTTTAAGATTAGAAATACCAAAAGTTAAAAATACAAAATTTGATTTAACAACAAAAGGAATATTCAAAAAAGCATCAATTTCTACCAGATGGAATTTGAGAGATGTTGGAAGAAACAAAGGTAGAAGCTTGATGGCAATTGTTGGAATCACAGGATGTACAATGCTTATGCTATGTGCATTTGGAATGATGGATACAATGAAATCATATTTAAGTTGGGAATTTGACAAAATAAGCAACTTTGAATATAAACTTTCACTTTCAAACAATTACACAGATGAACAATTTACAAATATAACAGAAAAATATGGTAATCAAACAGGTAAATCCTACGGAATAGAAATAAAAAATGGTGATAAAAAAGAAACAAATACATTAACAGTAAATGATGCACCAGACAAATTAAAATATACAAATCACAACAAAGAATATATAGATTTACAAGATGATGGAGTTTATATCACAGAAAAATTGTCAGAAAAATATGATTTAAAAGTTGGAGATGAAATAACTTGGCACATATTTGGAGATGACAATTGGTACATTTGCAAAATAGTTGGTCTTAATAGAGACCCACAAAATCAACAATTAAATATGACAAGAAAATATTTTGAGTCATTAGGACTTACATATAAAGCAGATGTGGTATATACAGACGAAGATTTGAGTGACACAAAAACAATTGATGGTGTAGATACTATCCAAAGTATAGCAACATTAAAACAAGGTATGGAAAGTATGTTAGAAACAGTACAAATGATGATAGTTTTATTAATTGTTGTTTCTGCAATATTAGGTTTTGTAATAATCTACAATTTAGGAATATTGTCATTTACAGAAAAACAATATCAATTCGCAACATTGAAAGTTTTAGGCTTTAAAGATAAACAAATTAAAAACATATTTGTTAAACAAAATTTGTGGTTGACAGTTGTTGGTATTATTTTTGGTTTGCCTCTTGGATTTTTAATGTTAGATTATATTTTTAAATCTGCCCTTGGCGATAATTATGATTTTAATGCTTATATTAATTTGGTTTCTTATTTGTATGCAACAGTTGGTAGTTTAGTGGTTTCTGTTGTTGTTAATAAGGTGCTTTCTAGAAAGGTTAAGAGGATTGATATGGTTTCTAGTTTGAAGGGAAATGAATAAAATTGGGGAACATAGTTTTATTAGATGATTTAACAATAAATAAAATAGCAGCAGGTGAAGTTATAGAAAGACCTGCAAATGTAGTAAAAGAGTTAGTGGAAAATTCTGTTGATGCAGGTGCAAATAAAATAGTAATAGAAGTAAAAAATGGTGGAAAAACATTTATAAAAATTACTGACAACGGAAAAGGCATTAGTCAAGAAGATATGGCAATATCATTGGAAAGACACGCTACAAGTAAGATACGAAAAGTTGAAGATTTGGAAAAAACATATACAATGGGGTTCAGAGGAGAGGCGTTAGCAAGTATTAGTGCAATATCAACTTTGACAATGCAGTCTAAAACAAAAGAAGAGTTTACAGGAACAAGATTAGTTGCAAAAGCAGGAAACATCATAGAAGCGGAAGAATGTGGAATACAAGTTGGAACAACCATCTCAGTAGAAAATCTATTTTTTAATACGCCTGTTAGATATAAATTTTTAAAGCAAGATGCTACTGAATTTAGATATATAAAAGACTGGGTTCAAAAGGTAGCACTTGCAAATCCCAATATATCTTTTCGACTATTGAATGACGGAAAAAGTGTATTTTTTACTAATGGAAATGGCAATATTTTAGATATCATATATTTAATGTATGGAAAAGAAATAAAAGAAAATTTGCTAGAGGTAAATTATGAAAGTAATAATATTAAGGTTACAGGTGTGATAGGAAATACAATGATTTCCAGAGATAATAGAAAAGAGCAGATATTATTTTTGAATAAAAGAAATATAAAAAATAATTTATTAATTAATAGTGCAGACCAGGCTTTTAAAGGTGGAGTGGGTATTGGTAAATATGGTTTTTATATTTTGAATTTAGATATGCCTGCAGATTTTTATGATGTGAATGTCCATCCAACTAAAATGGAAGTTAGGTTCAAGGATGAGGATAAAATTTATAAGGTTTTGTACCATGCAATAAAAAGTACAATGCTTAAATTTGAGTTTTTGGGAAATAATGAAAATGAGGAACACAATGAAGAATATATTCAAAATGAATTAGAGTTTTTAACAAATGAAATTGACAATACAAATTTAAAAAATGAATTAAGAAAAAGAGAAGAATCAAGAACTATAAAATACAAATATCTAGGAATATTGTTCCGAACATTTATAGTAATAGAAGTAGAAAATGAATTATTTTTAATAGACCAACATGCAGCACATGAAAGAGTCTTGTATGAAAAAATAAAAGAAAACTATAAACAAAAAGTCAGTCAAGACAGCCAAATGATGTTGATGCCAGAAGTTATAAATTTAACACATAGAGAAATGGAATTTGTTAAAAACAACATGGAGATGCTTATAAATACAGGGTTCGATATAGAATTGTTTGGAGAAAATTCAGTCAAAATAAATGGAATACCTGATTTAGAATACAAAGCAAAAACTCAAAATATTTTTATGGATATTTTGGATGAGATGTTAACAAATGAGAGAACTTCAATAAAAGATGTTGAAGAAAGATTTATTGCGACAGTTGCTTGTAAGGCTGCTGTTAAGGCTAATATGGATTTAAGTAGACAAGAGGTTGAAAATTTAATACAAAGTTTGTTGAGTTTGAATAATCCATATACGTGCCCACATGGAAGACCTACTACTATAAAAATTAGTAGAGATTTTATTAAAAATAAGTTATCAAATTAAAAAGAAAAGAGATAATAATTATGCAAATATTTTTAGGTTTAGCAATACCATTTTTTGGCACAACACTTGGAGCCGCAATGGTATTCTTAATGAAAAAAGAAATGAACAAAAAAGTAGAAAAAATCTTATTAGGATTTGCATCAGGAGTAATGATAGCGGCATCAGTATGGTCATTATTAATACCATCAATAGAAATGGCAGAAACACAAGGAAAAGTTGCTTGGATTCCAGCAGCAATAGGATTTCTATTAGGAATTGTATTTCTTTTAGTATTAGATAGTGTAGTACCGCATATGCACTTAGAAAGCGAAAAGCCAGAAGGGATGAAAGCAAAGTTGAAGAAGACAACAATGATGGTATTTGCGGTAACATTACACAACATACCAGAAGGAATGGCAGTTGGGGTTACTTTTGCAGGAGCACTAGCACAAAATGCAGGAATTACAATGGCAGGGGCTTTTGCACTAGCAGTTGGAATTGCTATACAAAACTTCCCAGAGGGTGCAATTATTTCAATGCCATTAAAAAGTGAGGGAGTTTCAAAGCCAAAAGCATTTTTGTATGGGACTTTGTCGGGGATTGTTGAACCAATTGGTGCAATTATTACAATACTTCTTACAAATGCAGTTGTTCCAATTTTACCATATTTGCTTTCTTTTGCAGCTGGTGCAATGATTTATGTTGTTGTAGAAGAACTGATTCCAGAGTCACAAGCAGGAGAACATTCTAATATTGGTACTATTGGTGTAGCAATTGGTTTTACAATTATGATGATATTAGATGTTGCATTGGGGTAAAACATAAAAACAGATGATTCATTGAGAATTATCTGTTTTTATGTTATTAGTTGTTCTGTTTATCATCATAAGGATGACAAACAGATAATTCTAGTGGATGATATTCATCTTTTCCACTAGCATAGTCAATTAAGCATTCGTGACAATTATATCCAAATTTTTTGCAACGATTTGCTGCACTGCCTATTGCATCGCCTGGTGCACACAAGTCAAAACTTTCCCATTCACGGACTTGCTCTTCAGGAGTTATCATACCATGTGAATGAATTTCCCGAATTTGTTCTTCAGAAAGAGGCTTTAACTTTGGTGGATTCAACAAAGTTTTTTCTTCTTCAGATAAAGATTCTACCATTGAACGCGATTCAGGTAATTTACAGTCTTTAGTCTTCTTCGGACGAGAAACCCAAAAATCTATTATTCTTGGACTTAAAAGAATGGCTATTGTAACTATAACTACAATGACTTTAATCATATTAAGAGACCTCCTATAGATGCTTGTTTATAGTTGCATATATGATAGAACTGCAATAAAAGCAGGAACATAAAATAATGCTAGAATTTTCTAGAATAACAATATTATATAGTAATTTGTTAAAAAAATCAACTCAAATTTAAATTGAAGATGAATCCAGAATCTTATTATGAAAAAATAATAAATATGAATTTACTATAGCAATCAATACATAGTTATGATAAAATATAATTATAGAATTAAGAAATTTAGGTGATTAGAATGAAAAAAGGGGTAATTTTTTTAATAACAATAATTGGAATATTAATAAGTATTTTAATGTTTTATACTCCAATACAAGCTATGGGGAAGACATTAGAAAGCAGTATGAGTATACAAAAAGATGATATAAAACAAGGAGAAGAAACATCTATTACATTAAAGATAAATAGTGAGGAACAAATAAATGCTTTTCAAGCAAAATTAAGTTATGATGAAGAGCTATGGGAAGAGATAGATGAAAATAATTTTGTATTAGATGATGGTTGGGAAGGTTTAAAATACAATAAAGATAATAAAGAATTTATTGTAATTAATAAACAAGAAAAAACTAACAAAGAGATATTGAAAGTGAATTTTAAAGCAAAAAATAGTGCAAAAGAGGGAAAAACTGAAATAAAAATAGAAGGTATAAAAGCTTCAGATGGAAAAGTAGAATTTAAAAATGAAAATTTATTAAATGAAATTTTAATAAAAATAAATGAAAGTTTAATAGAAAAACCAACAGATCCAACTGAACCATCAAAACCTTCAGAACCAACTACACCTGAAATACCATCAAAACCAGAAAATATAATTGAAAACACAACAGGAGATGTTATAAATAGTACCAAGGAAAACATAACTGCAGGAAATACGATAGGTAATACAATAGAAAACAATCAACAAAATAACATAATAAATTCGAACAAAAACAATTCAACAAATGAAATTAAAGTTACAAATAAAACAGAAGAAGATTTACCAAAAATATTTCCTAAAACAGGGGCAAGCCGAACAATACAAAAAACATTAATTATATTATCAATTATAGCAATAATATTACTATATTGTAAAAATATGAACAATAGAAAAACATTGATGATGCTTATAATTTGTGGAATATTAATAAGCCAAAGTACAGTATTTGCAGCATCAGAAATATTCTTAGGTGATATAAATCAAAGCTCAGTTATAGATGATGAAGATATAGAAATAATGCAAGAATATTTAATAAATTCAAAAGATGTATCATCATTAGAACAAGCAGACATGAATAGTGATAGCAAATTAAGTATAATTGATTTATCATTATTGATAAAACAACAAAAGGAATGTCCATATGATAAAAATAATGTAACAAATATAACATCATGGTCAGCAGTCCCAATGGTTTCAAAAGAATTATTACAAAAGCAAGGAGTAACAACAGGTGGAGAAGGTTGCCAATGGCCAATAGGAATGACTATAAGTAAAGACGGAAAACTAGTATTATATGGAACAGACGTAGGTGGAATATATCGTTCAGAAGATGGGGGCAAAAACTGGGAACAGTCAAATGCAGGACTACAGTCAAGAGGAGCAGGAGCGTTTTCAATAGACCCTAAAAATCCATCATATGTTGTAGCAGTTGGAATAAATGGTTCACCATTTAATACAAATGGATTATATATTTCAGAAGATGGCGGAAAATCATGGAAGTTTACTAAAATGATGTTAGTAAAAGGACATAGAGACATAAGAGAAGCAATAGCATATGATGAGTCTTCATATAATCAAGAACAAAATAGATGTATGGTTGCATATTGGTCAACAGCATATGAAACAGAAGATAATTATCTAG
The DNA here is from genome assembly GCA_934162615.1 of uncultured Clostridia bacterium. GTDB lineage: Bacteria > Bacillota > Clostridia > TANB77 > CAG-508 > CAG-269. The sequence continues at coordinate 14,508 of CAKPJK010000016.1, read as the reverse complement.
AAGAAAATGAAAAAGGTCTATACAAGACAACAGATGGTGGATACACATGGAATCTTATAAACAATGATTTAAGTGATGGAACAATAAAAATAAATCCATATACAGGTGATGTTTATATTTCAAGAAATGATGGAATATATTACAGCTCTGATAAAGGTGAAAATTTTGAAAAAATAGTTGAAGGTACCATTACAGGACTAGATTTAACAGCACAAAAAGACAATAAAATAAATGTTTATTACTGTAATAATAATGGAGTATATATTTCAAAAGATGGAAAAAATTTTAATAAAATAGAATCAACTTCATATCCAACAACACAGCCAATGAACATAAAAGTAAGTCCATTAAATTCAAATAAGATGATAATCATAGACAGACAAGGGACATATCAAAATTATCCATATTACAGTACAGATGGTGGAAAAACATGGAAAAAATCAACATTATCAGATGAATTAAGTTTTATGCCTTACAATAATAGAATGAGTATTCCAATGTGGAGTCCAATTAATGAAAACAAAGTATGGATACATACACAAGGAGATTATGCAAGTTCAAGTACAGACAGTGGAAAAACATTCAAATGGGATAGTAACGGAATTACAGGAATATTAAGTGGTGGAAATGTTCATTATAATGTGTATAACCCAGATATTATATATTTTGGTTCACAGGATTATGATGGATGTGTAACAACCGATGGAGGCAAAACATGGAAATATATTAGTATGTCAGGCTACAGATGGGGCGGATTCTGTTATGGAGGATATGCTGTAGATGAAAATACATATTTTGTTGGAGTATCAGACTCATGGCATAACCCAAGAAAATTGAAAATCACATTTGACGGTGGAAAAACAATTATAGATACAGGAATGTATTTTACAAAAGAAAATATAAATGCAGGAATAGAATCTTCTTACCAGTCACCAACAAATCCAAAAGTATTATTTGCATGTGACTTAAGAAGTGAAGATGGTGGACATACTTGGGCTAAAATGGATGGCTGTATAAATGTTTATACACATAACCCAAAAGGTCAAAAAGAATTATATGGAATGGACGAAACTGGAAAATATATTGTAACATCTTATGATGATGGAAAGACTTGGAAAAAAGTAAATAATACAGAATTTATACCAAATCCTAAATACGCATCAGTACATGTAATGGATGTAGCATATGACTGGAAAAACGAAGTAGCATATGCTGCCTGTGAAGGTGGATATTTATATAAAACATCAACAAAAGATGGTAGTGTAGAATGTGTTTTAAATAGATATGTTGAAGAATATAAAAGAGCACCTGTAAACTTAAAAGGTGGATACAGCATTTCTAAGGTTGCAGTAGATCCAATAGACCCTAATATAATTTACTGTGGTGGAGCGGGAAATACATTTTTAAATGATTGTGCATTATATCGTTCTGTTGACGGCGGAAAATCTTTCCAAGTTGTAACAAGCAATACAACAAATTCTATTGTAAAACAGGGAAGACAAGGAGGATTTGAAACAAATTCTTTAGAGGTTAACCCTAAAACTGGAGAGTTACTATTTGCTGGTGGATGTTTTGGTATCGCTAAATTATCACCACCATATAAATTAAACAATTAATAAAATATTTTAAATTTAAAAATGACACATGCTAAAATTAGCAAAATGTGTCATTTTTATATATTATGGCACAGAAAATTTATTACATAAATTTTCGCGCACGAACAAATTTACTGAAAAAATCAAAGATTTTTTCAGATTTGTTCTATGTTAGCCTTGACAAACATTATATATGAGAGTATAATGTTAACCGGAGTTAACAAAAATAAAAAGGGATTAAAGAAACACTATATAAAATCCCGGAAAATTACAAAAAGAGAGGATAAAAAATGATATCAAAAGCATCAGAAGAATACTTGAAAACAATGTACATATTAAAAAAGCAAAACGGAAACATAAGGGTAACAGACATTGCAAAAAAAATGAACTGCACAAAACCAAGTGTAAACAAAGCAATTTATAACTTAAAAGACAGTGGACTACTAAACTATGAATCATATGGAACAATAGAACTGACAGAAAAAGGAGAAGATTTAGCGAAAAAGATTTTGGAAGCATATGATATAGTTTATGTATTTTTGAAAGATGTGCTTAATTTAGATGAAGAAGAAGCAGAAAGCGAAGCTGAGAAAATAAAATTAGCAATAACGGATAAAACAATAAACAAATTGGCAAAATATGTGCATAAAGAATTAGGACTAACAAATTTAGACTGTGATTATGATATTAACAAAGAAAAGTGCAGATGCTGTGCACGAAGGACTCTCAAAAAATAATGGAATTAAGTGATTATACTAAAAAATTTATAAAATTAGATATTAAAAAAGAGGGATTTGGTGATGAGATTCTGTAATCCCTTGAAATAAAAGAAAGGATTTAAAACAATGAGTAATTTATTAGAAATAAAAGATTTACATGTAAACGCAGGAGAAAAAGAAATATTAAAAGGAATAGACTTAGATATAAAAAAAGGAGAAATCCATGTAATAATGGGACCAAATGGTTCAGGAAAGACAACAACAGCAAATGCAATATTGAATAATCCAGAATATACAAAAACAAATGGAACAATAACATTTGATGGTGAGGATATTACAAAATCAAGAACTGACGAAATCGCAAGAAAAGGAATATTTATGTCATTCCAATTACCAGAAGAAATTCCTGGTGTTTCAGTTACAAATTTCTTGAAATACGCAAAAAATAAAATAACAGGTGAACCAGTAAAAATATTTCAATTTAAAGATGAATTAAAAAAATATATGGAAGAATTAAATATGAATCCTAAAAATATGGAAAGAAGTTTAAATGTTGGATTTTCAGGTGGAGAAAAAAAGAAAAATGAGATTTTACAAATGCTTGTATTAAATCCAAAACTTGCTATTCTTGACGAAACAGATTCAGGCCTTGATGTTGATGCAATAAAGACTGTTTCAAAGGGTATTGAGATGTTTAAAAATGATAATAATGCTGTTTTAATTATTACTCATAACACTAAAATTTTGCATAGTTTAAAGGTTGATTATGTTCATGTTTTGGTTAATGGAAAAATTGTTAAAACAGGTGGACAAGAATTGGCGTCAGATATTGAAGAAAATGGATATGCACAATATAAATAGGGTAATAATCAAAAAATGATTATTACCCCGGCCACCTAGAATGGATAATAAGTTGCGTCATAGTGAAATGCTAAAGAAATGATACACTTGACAATATTAGATACTGCAATAGCAACTAAGCATCCTGTACAAGGAAACGTAATTGATTCGGGAAATACCTCTAGAATATACACACAAAGTGAAAAAATAGTAAGTATAAGTCCTACAATACCATAAAAAATGCCCCGAGTTAAATAACTTTCTTTCATATAAGTGACCTCCTTAAGTTTTTTATAAAAATATTATACCACAATTTTACATAAAATACAAGTTTTAGAAAGGACTATATAAAATGTCAAAAACAAATTTAGAAGAAATAAATAGAAATATCTATGATATAAAAAACAAAGATGAATATGACTTCAAAATAAAAAAAGGTTTAACACCAGAAATAATAGAAGAAATATCAAAACAAAAAAATGACCCAGACTGGATGAGAGAATTCAGACTAAAAGCATTAGAAGTATATAACAACTTAGAAATGCCAACATGGGGACCAGATTTATCAGAATTAAATATGGACGAAATTGCAACATATGTAAGACCAAAGTCAAAATTAAATAGTTCATGGGATGATGTTCCAGAGGATATTAAAAATACATTTGACAAATTGGGAATACCAGAAGCAGAAAAGACATCACTTGCAGGTGTTGGTGCACAATACGATTCAGAAGTTGTTTACCATAGTATGAAAGAAGAATTGATAAAACAAGGTGTAATTTATACAGATATGGAAACAGCAGTAAAAGAATATCCAGAACTAGTAAAATCACACTTTATGAAATGTGTATCAGTAAATGACCACAAATTTGTTGCATTACATGGAGCAGTATGGTCAGGTGGTTCATTTGTATATGTACCAAAAGGAGTAAAAGTAGATGTTCCATTACAATCATACTTCAGACTAAACTCACCAGAATCAGGACAATTTGAACACACATTGATAATTGTAGAAGAAGGAGCAAGCTTACACTTTATAGAAGGATGTTCAGCACCAAAATACAATAAAGTAAACTTACACGCTGGATGTGTTGAATTATATGTAGCAGACAATGCTTATTTAAGATATTCAACAATAGAAAACTGGTCAAAAAATATGCTTAACTTAAATACAAAAAAAGCAATAGTAGGAAAAAATGCAAAAATGGACTGGGTATCAGGTTCATTTGGGTCAAAAATATCAATGCTATATCCAATGAGTATATTAAATGGAGAAGGTGCAAAAACAGAATTTACAGGAATATCATTTGCAGGTGGTGGACAAAACCTAGACAATGGATTTAAAGTAATTCACAATGCACCAAATACATCAAGTGTAGTAAATGCAAAATCAATATCAAAAAACGGTGGAAAATGCACATATAGAAGTTTAGTAAGAATAAATGAAAATGCAAAAAATTCAAAATCATCAGTATCATGTGAATCACTTATGTTAGACGACATATCAATTTCAGACACAATACCAACAAATGACATAAGAACAGATGAAGTTGAATTTTCACACGAGGCCAAAATAGGAAAAATAAGTGATAAAACAATATTCTATTTAATGAGTAGAGGCTTATCAGAGGAAGACGCAAAGGCTATGATAGTAAGAGGTTTTGCACATCCAATAGCAAAGGAATTACCAGTAGAATATGCGGTTGAAATGAATAATCTTATTAACTTAGAATTAGAAGGGGCAATAGGATAAAATTTCGGGATAGGGGGACGGGTCTTCAATCCCGAAAAAATCATAAAAAAAAAGGGATTGAAGACCCGTCCCCATATCCCGAAAAATAAGAAAGGAAAAGTTGATGGAAAATTTAAAATTAAATGAAACACCAGTTAGAACAGCAAAAAACTTCAGAATAAACAATATAAAACTAGAAAATATTGAAGTTCCAGAAGTAATACCAACATTTGAAAATGTAACAATAATTGGTGACACATCTAAAATAAATATAAATAACAATACAGATACAAATTTAGTTTATGGTTTAAGTGAAGAACTTACAAGTCAAGTGAAACACGGAGCAAATCAAAAAATAAAATTAAACATAAATAGTAATCAAAATGAAAGAGCAGAAGCGGAAATAGATTTTAATTTTGATAATGAAAATGCTATTTTAATAGACAACATAGAAATTACTGCAAATGAAAACACAAAATCAACAGTAATAATAAAATATACTTCAAACCAAGAAAATGAAAGTTATCACAATGGAATAATAAAAGCAAAAGCTGAAAAAAATGCAGAATTGAATATTGTATTGGTTAATTTAATGAATACAAAATCAAATAATTTTTTAGCAATTGAAAATGAGTTTGAAGAAAATGCAAAAATTAATTATACAATTGTTGACTTCGGCGGAAAACATAGCATTACAAATTATTATTCTAATTTACAAGGTGATAATTGTGATAATCAACTAAACACAATTTATTTAGGAAAAGAAAATCAAGTTTTTGACTTAAATTATATAGGTGAATTAAGAGGAAAGAAATCTAATATTGATATAGAAGTTCAAGGAGCTTTAAAAGATACATCTAAAAAACATTTTAAAGGAACAATTGATTTCAAAAAAGGTTGCAAAAAAGCTACTGGAAATGAAAACGAGGCTTGTATGTTATTATCAGATACAGCTAAATCAATAGCTTTACCAATGCTACTTTGTTCTGAAGAAGAGGTTGAAGGTAATCATTCAAGTTCGGCTGGAAAAATTGGCGAGAAAGAATTATTCTATATTATGAGTAGAGGTTTTGAACTTAAAGAGGCTATGAAATTAATGGTTAGAGCTAGATTTAATCAAATATTAGAAAAAATTGAAAATGAAGAATTGAGAGAAGAAATTTTACAAGAAATTGATAAAAGATTAGACTAATAATATAATTGTAATTTTTAGGAGAAAGAGTTAATGAAAAATTCAAGAGAGTTTATGGATGACTTTATGAAAACATGGAAAAATATGATTAGATACCAAGATATTAAAATAAATCCGATTAAACCAAATTATGATGAAATAGAAAAAGCTTTTTCAGAAGAAAAGAAAATAGTATATACACAAGAATGTAATGAAAATCAACAAATATCTGAAATAGAAGATGATGGGAGATAATTTATGAATATAGAACAAATAAAAAAAGATTTTCCACTACTAGAAAATGAAAACATAACATATCTAGACAGTGGAGCAACAACACAAAAACCAATACAAGTAATAAAAGCAGTAGAAGAATTCTATCAAAAATACAATGCAAACCCACATAGGGGAGCATATTCTTTAAGTGTAGAAGCAACTGAACAATACGAAAATACAAGAACAAAAATAGCTAAATTCATAAATGCAAAACACAGAGAAGAAATAATATTCTCAAAAAATGCAACAGAAAGTTTAAACTTAATTGCATATTCATATGGTTTGGACAACCTAAAAAAAGATGATGAAGTTGTAATTTCAATAATGGAACATCATTCGAATTTAGTTCCTTGGCAAAAAATGACAAAGCAAACAGGAAGCAAGTTGAACTATATGTACATCAACGAAAACTATGAAATTACAGACGAAGAGATAGAAAACAAAATTACAAACAAAACAAAAATCGTTGGAATTACACATGTTTCAAATGTTTTAGGGACAATAAACAATGTGAAAAAAATAATAAAATATGCACATAAAAAAGGTGCAGTAGTAATAGTTGATGCATCACAAAGCATACCACATATGAAAATTGATGTTCAAGATTTGGATGCTGATTTTCTAGTATTTTCAGGACATAAAATGCTTGCACCACTTGGAATAGGTGTATTATATGGAAAAAGAGAAATATTAAATAAAATGACTCCATTTTTAATGGGTGGGGATATGATAGAATATGTGTATGAACAAGATACAACATTTGCACCACTTCCAAATAAATTCGAGGCTGGTACACAAAATGTTGAAGGCGTAATTGGTTTAGGTGCTGCAATTGACTATATTGAAAACTTAGGATATGATAAAATACAAGAAATTGAACATGAAGTAATAGCATATGCAAGACAAGAATTATCAAAACTAGATTATCTAACATTATACACGACACCAAATGAAGAAAATCATTCAAGTGTAATTTCATTCAACATTAAAGGGGTACATCCACATGATGTTGCAAGCATTTTGGATTCAGAAGGTGTATGCGTGCGCTCTGGAAATCATTGTGCTCAACCGCTTATGAGATTCTTGGGTATTGATTCTACTTGTAGAGCTAGTTTCTACATTTACAACACAAAAGAGGATGTAGATAAATTGGTTAAGGCACTTGATAAGGCTTATAATATGTTTAAAAATTATATAAAATAATTAAAATAAATATTGACTATTAAGTAAATATATATTATAATCTTCTCGGTTGGGAAGTTAACCTTCTTCAGGCATAAGTGCATAGACTAGTAAGTCTATGTTATATGCTTGCTAATCTATGCATTTATGTCTTTAATGACTTAAATGTAAATCTCGAAAGAAGGAGGTTAACAGCTATGGAGTTAATAAAGGTTTTATTAATAATATTAGCTTTCTTTTTAGGACTATCGTTTCTAGTACATATTTGCTCAAAAAAGAGATATGCATTAAAATATTGTTCCAAAAAAAGAAAAATAGAGATCTATCCAATAGATAAATCTCATAACCAATCAATGAGATAAGAGCTTGCTCTTGTCTCTTTATATTATTATATTAACACCAATTAATAAAATTGTCAATAAATTAATAAAAAAAGAAAGGTAAATTTCAATGGACGAGTTAACAGATGTTTACAATGAACTAATAATGGAACACAGTATGAATTCATATAACAAAAAGAAACTAGAAAATGCAGATTACTGTGAAGTAGGGCACAACCCAAATTGTGGAGATGAAATAACACTACAATTAAAATTAAATGGAAATAAAATAGAAGATATGGCATTTTCAGGACATGGATGTGCAATTTCACAAGCATCAACATCAATAATGATAGATACATTAAAAGGTAAAACAGTTGAAGAAGCAAAAGGGATTATAAAAACATTTATAGAAATGATAAAAAGAGAGACAACTGATGAGGAAGAACTTAAAAAATTGGAAGATGCAATAGCTTTTAGAAATGTATCTAATATGCCAGCAAGAGTTAAATGTGCTCTTTTGGCTTGGCATACTATTGAAGATATGCTAAATAAAAATGATAGTACAGGAACTTATTAATATAAATGTCAATAGCTTAATTGACAAAAATATGTTCAGATGATATAATTATTATGTAACCTTTAAGCACAGTATAAAGAAAGAGAGGACATTATTGTGTTGGATTTAATGTTTTATTCTATGGGGAGAAAACCAAAAGGCAAAAATATAGCTAAGGAGTGGGCAGAAATTTATTTTCAAAATTACTTGGTGCATAATGACAATGATAAAAAAATTAAATTTAAAAACGCACGGGATTCTATCGAGGATGCAGAAATTTTTGAAAGCAGTGATATTGAACAGGATTTTTTTGAGAAGCTAAATGTCGAAGAATCTGTTGAGAAAATTGTAAAGGAGAAGCATCCTGAGGTAATTTTGATTTCAACGCTTAGTGAATTCATGGAAGTTGTGCGCTTTTCTAAAAATGAAGAGATGATTCCTGAAATGATAATGACAAGAGATAGAACAATGCTATATTATGCCATGGTTGGTGAAGGCAAATGTGCTTTACTTGTTGCTGCAAATTATGAGTACAGCAGAAACGACTAGTCTCTTTCACCCATCAAATCAGCATTTTGATTTGATGGGTACATTTATTTTTAAATTTAGTAAAATTAACAAGAAAGTATAAAAAGTTGTCAAAAAGGAGCATTCCCATTGACAACCGGAGGTAAAAATGGAAAACAAAAAAGTATTATTAGGAATGAGTGGGGGAGTTGACAGCTCAGTATCAGCACTACTACTAAAAAAAGAAGGACATGAAGTAATAGGAACAACACTAGAACTATTTGCAGGAAGCAGTTGTTGCAACATAAACACATACATAGACGCAAAAAATGTCTGCAAAACAATAGGAGTACCACACTTTACATATAACTGTAAAGAACAATTTAAAGACTATGTAATAAATGATTTTATAGACTGTTACGCAAATTGCAGAACGCCAAATCCATGTATAGAATGTAACAAATATATGAAATTCGGAATTATGTGGGAAAAAGCAAAAGAACTAGGATGTGATTACATAGCAACAGGACATTATGCAAAAACAGAATATAGTGAAAAATATGGAAGATGGGTACTAAAAAAATCACAAGCAGGAAAAAAAGATCAAAGTTATGTATTATGGAATATTCCAAAAGAATTAATAGAACATGTATTATTCCCATTAGCAGATTTCACAGACAAAGAGCAAATACGTGAAATAGCAAGAGAAAACGACTTGAAAGTTGCAAATAAACCAGATAGTGAAGACATATGTTTTGTGCCAGATGGAAATTACAAGAAATTCCTTGAAACTAATTCAGATATAAAACCTAAAAAAGGAAACATTGTAAATTCAAAAGGTGAAATATTAGGAAAACATACAGGTCTATATAATTACACAATAGGTCAAAGAAAAGGACTTGGAATATCATATAAAGTACCATTATTTGTTTTAGGATTTAACAAAGCAAAAAATGAAGTAATAGTAGGAGAAGAAAAAGAACTATACAAAAAAGAGATTACAGTTACAGATATCAACTTATTATTAGTTGATAAAATAGAAGAACCAATGGAAGTTGATGTGAAAACTAGATATTCATCAAAAGTTGCAAAAGCAAAAATTGAGCAAGATGGAGAAAATATCAAAGTGACATTTGACGAGCCACAAAGAGCGATAACACCAGGTCAATCTGCTGTATTTTATGTTGGAGACATAGTTCTTGGAGGAGGAAAAATAAAATGTTAAATCAATTTTCAAGAACAGAATTATTGATAGGAAAAGAAGGAATTGAAAAATTACAAAATGCTAAAGTTGCAGTATTTGGAATTGGTGGAGTTGGCTCATTTGTTGTAGAAGGACTTGTAAGAGCAGGAGTTAGCAATTTTGTATTAGTAGATGATGACAAGATTTGCTTAACAAATTTGAATAGACAAATAATTGCAACTAGAAAAACAATTGGAAAGCCAAAAGTTGAAGTTGCAAAGGAAAGAATTTTAGAAATAAACCCAAATGCAAATGTGGAAGTATATCAAGAATTTTTTATGCCAGACAGCAAAGAAATTTTAGATGATACAGTTGATTACATAGTAGATAGTGTGGACACTGTAACCGCTAAAATTGAGTTGGTTGTAAGAGCCAATAAATTAAATATTCCTATTATTTCAAGTATGGGAACAGGAAACAAACTTGACCCAACAAGATTTGAGGTAACAGATATTTATAAAACTTCAGTATGTCCATTGGCAAAGGTTATGAGAAAGGAATTGAGAAGCAGAGGAATAAAGAAACTTAAAGTTGTTTATTCAAAAGAAGAACCAATACGTCCATATGAAAATATTGAAAATAGTTGTAAGACAAATTGTATTTGTCCTCCGGGTACTAAAAGAAAGTGTAGTATTCGTAATCAAGTTCCTGGAAGTATTTCTTTTGTGCCTTCTGTTGCAGGTTTGATTATTGCAGGAGAGATTATAAAGGATATTATTGGAGGAAAGTAGAAAATTATGAAATTTTTTATAAAAATAGATAGTTTTGAAAATTTAATAAACTACATTAAAATATACAGAAATAATGAAAAGAAAATGTTAAAAATAAGAAGAGATTTTCTAAAATATATTGGTTTATGTGATGATCATAATTTTCTTTTTTTTATAAATGAAATAAAAGATATACCGGTAATGAAAAACGTTGTATATTATAATAGTGATATAATTTATAGAAAGTTTGGAATAAAAACCATTTTAGATATAACAAAAGAAATGGAATTTAAACAGAGATATTCATTTTTACATGAAATGTATGAATTAATAAGAATATCATATTATACACTATATGAATTTCTAGATGACTTAATACAAAATAATGAAATCGATTATATTCGCAATAATTTGGATTTAATAATTGATTCAAGTAATATAGACGATTTAACGGGTTTATTAAAAAAATTAAAATCAACTAATAAAGAAGAATTAAAAAAAGTACATCCTAATATAGTTAGAAAATTAACAGGAAAAAAAGGAAATAATTTAGATAACAATTTGGTGCAAGCTTTAACGATGATATTTGAAGAAATTGCACAAAATGAAATGGCTGATGTATCAGATGTAGAATATATAGGAAAAGGAGACCATTCTAATGTTTATAAATTAGGTAATAAAGTTATAAAATTAGGTGAAAGGAGACTTACAAATAAAATACCATATCATAGAAGAATTTTACAACCATTACTTAGAAGAAAAATAAAAAATAAAGATTTATACATAGAGATTTCTGAATATGTTGAAAGTGACATCAGTATAACAGATGAAGACGCATATCTTATTTATAAAGAATTAAGAAATGATGGAATAATTTGGCTAGATGCAAAAATGGAAAATCTAGGTAGATTAAAAAAGGATAATGTGATACATCTTAAAGAGCCGTTATATGTAAAAAAAGAATCTGTAGGATATATAGAAGAAACAATAAAAGAAGAAGAACCACTACATAAGGGTGATTTAGTTATTATTGATACAGATTATTTATATAAAGAGAATGATTTTGACGAAAAGAAAATAGATAAAAATATAAATATGTATTTTTATAAAATAAATGAACAAAGATATCAAAAAGAAAGAACAGAAGAAATAATGGAAATTTTATAAATATATCTTTTTTAATTTTTTACTTACATTATGTAAAAAAATTTGATATAATATTGCTATCTTATCCCAAGTATAATGAATTTGGAGAGGATTTAAAGGAACAAATTACTATTTTTGAAACAATATTGGAAAAGTTAGCAAATGACGACGAAGGTTTTGTACGTTGTGCAGTAGCAAAAAATCTAAACATACCGGGAAAAATATTGGAAAGATAAGAAAATAACTAAACAGAGGTTGTACAAGTGATGACACGGAAACAAATTAAATAATTAATTTATGAAAAAATTAATATAAAAAATTTCAAAAAATACTTACACAAAAAGAAAAAATATGTTATAATAGATAAGTCGCGCAGGTAAAACGTAAGTCCAGACAAGGACTTACTATTTTTTATACTTTAAGAAATTTATCATAATATGATAAATTTCTGTAGAGGATAAATATGGTAGAAATTAGAATTTGTAGCAGTTTTCACTGCGTACAAAATCTTAATTCTGGTTTTTTACGCCCAAAGACAAAAAATATTAAAAGAAAGAAGGAGAGAAAATTGGAAAAAGAAGAAAACATACTGGGAACAGAAAAAATAGGAAAATTAATAAGAAAATTTTCAATCCCATGCATAATATCCCTATTAGTAAACTCGCTATATAACATAGTAGACCAAATCTTTATTGGGTGGGGAGTAGGATACCTAGGAAATGGAGCAACAAACGTAGTATTCCCATTAGTAATGATAGGATTAGCATTTTCACTAATGTTTGGAGATGGAGCATCAGCATATTTAAGCCTAAAACTAGGAGAAAAGAAAAAAGACGAAGCAGCAAATGGTGTAGGAAATGCACTAGCAATTTCAACAATAGTATCAGTATTATTTTGTGCAATAACATTAATATTTTTACCACAATTATTAACAATGTTTGGATGTACAGAAACATTAAAAGAATATGCATTAAAATATGGTTATGTAATAGCAATAGGATTACCATTCTCAATGATAGGAACAACATTAAACTCAATAATAAGGTCAGATGGAAGTCCAAAATATTCAATGACAACAATGCTTGTAGGTGCAGTATTAAACACAATATTAGACCCAATATTTATATTTGTATTTAAAATGGGAGTTGAAGGAGCAGCAATTGCAACTGTAATAAGCCAAATTTTAGTATTTATATTAAATGCATTATATGTTAAAAAATTCAAATCAATAAAATTAAGCAAAGAATCATTTAAAATAAAATCAAGTGTAGCAAAAAAAGTTTCAATGTTAGGAATAAGCAGTTTTATAAACCAAATGAGTATAGTATTTGTAATGGCTACTGAAAACAATACACTTGGAAAATATGGAGCAGAATCAAAATTTGGAGCAGAAATACCAATTACAGTTTTAGGAATTGTAATGAAGATAAGCCAAATATTAAACAGTATCATAATAGGAATTGCAGCAGGAGCACAACCAATATTTGGATACAATTATGGTGCTAGAAAATTTGACAGAGTAAAAACAACATTAAAAATCGTATTAGGTTCAAGTGTTGTAATAAGTACAATAGCATTTATATTATTCCAAACAATACCAGATAAATTAATATCAATATTTGGTAGCGGAGACGCAAATTATATGGAATTTGCATGTTTGGCATTTAGAACATACTTAATGCTTTGCATTTGTAATGGAATCCAAATTCCATCAGGAATATTCTTCCAAGCAATTGGAAAGAGCATAATAAGTGCAATACTTTCAATATCAAGACAAATTGCTTTCTTAATACCAGCAATGATTGTTTTAGGAAAGATGTTTGGAATACATGGAGTTTTATTCGCAGGACCATTTGCTGATGGATTAGCATTTATATTAGCAACAATATTCTTGATAAGAGAAATAAGAAAATTAAAACAAGGAAATGTAAAAGTAGTAAACAAAGAAACTATGGCAAACACAGAAAGCAAACTTTCAAAACATGTTGTTATAACAATAGCAAGGGAATATGCATCAGGTGGAAGATATATTGGAAAATTAGTTGCAGATAAATTAGGAATAAAATTATATGATAATGAATTTATTTCAAAAGTAGCAGAAGAGACAGGTTTATCTGAAGAATATATTGAAAACAATGAACAAAAAAGAGATGCTTTAGCAAGTTTAAATAATGGATATTATTCAGGATTAAATAATAGTGATGAGTTATTCATTAAAGAATCTGAATTAATAAAAGAAGTAGCTGACAAAGAATCTTGCGTTATTGTTGGTAGATGTGCTGATTTTATCTTATCTGGTAGAGAAAATGTTATAAATGTTTTTGTTTATAGTGATATGGAAGATAAAATTAACAGAGCAACTACATATTATGGTATGGATAAATCTAAGGCTGAGAAAGAAATTAAACGTATTGATAAATTAAGAGCAAATCATTATAAATATTATACTGAAAAGGAATGGGATAATCATTCTAATTATGATATTTGTATTAATAGTGATGCTTTTGG
>CAKPJK010000015.1 GCA_934162615.1 uncultured Clostridia bacterium | reverse complement strand
TTTTTGTAAGTCTCTTATTGATACGTTTGTTTCTTCTTGACTTTTTTGTAAGTCTCTTATTGATACGTTTGTTTCTTCTTGACTTTTTTGTAAGTCTCTTATTGATACGTTTGTTTCTTCTTGCCCTTTTTGCAAATCTCTTATTGATACGTTTGTTTCTTCTTGTCCTTTTTGTAAGTCTCTTATTGATACGTTTGTTTCTTCTTGCCCTTTTTGCAAATCTCTTATTGATACTCTTGTTTCTTCTTGCCCTACGAATAATTCTTTTTGTCCTTTAAATAATTCTTCCTGGCCTTTCTTTAAATCTAATAAAAGTTCCTTTATTTCACTATTTTCCATGATACTTACCTCCCTTCATAAAAATGTCAACAAAAATCTTTATGTAACGTAAAATTACACTTCCTTGTTTTTGTTAGTAAAAATATTATAACACCATATATAAAAAACTGTCAATAAAAACTTTTCGACAAAAAGTGACAAAATGGTCTCAAAATATTGGTATTGCCATCACTTTATATTACAAAAAAATCAAAAAATATTTTTTTGTAACAAAAACTTAATACTTTTTTAATATTCTCGTAATATTTCCACAAGCATTTTGTTGTATAATATATTTAGTGAATTTTTAAGTAGAAAGGGATTAATCAATTATGTTCATATAATTGATTATGCAAGAAATATATGAGTGTAGAATCAGATTTAAAAAAAGATGGAATTGAAGTCATAAAAAAGCTTGATACTCTAAGAGTCAACTCAATAGCACGAACTGTATCTAATAGTTTATGTGAAATATTCCCTGATTTTAATCTTAATCAAAATGATTTATTCATAAAATTATCTAGATTGGATATGTATATTGCAAAAATGCCTGAAGGGATGGCAGAGGCAAATTACTTTTACAAAAATACTTCAATTTATTTTAATGACCATATTGCAGATGAAGATTTAGAAGAATTTGCAATTCATGAGTGTATACATTTTATACAGGAAATTAAGGATAAAAGAAATTACTTATTACGTATGGGATTATGTGATTATACAGAGTTTAGAATTTATGGTCTTGGCTTAAATGAGGCAGCAGTTCAACTTATGGCTTCTAAAGTATTGGCAATTCCTAAAGAATATGTAAAATATTTTAATATAACTTTTGAGACGACGAGTCCTTCTTATTATCCATTAGAGTGTTGTCTAGTTTCACAACTTGCCTATCTCATTGGTGAAGACGTTTTATTTGAAAGTACTATTAACAGTAATGATACTTTTAAAAATAAATTTATTGAACTTACAAATGCCAAAACATTTATTAATATTGAGGATAATATAGATAAAATTTTGATGTCTGAAGAGGAAATTATAAAAATTAATAATAAAATTGCTACTATGGATGATAATAGCAAAAAAATTGATGTTATGAATAAAAAAATAGAAAATTTAAAGAGCTATATTACTTCTACATTTATTAAGACTCAAAAACTTATTACTTCTAGTTATTTTGATAATGTTTTTGATAGTATTACTGATTTAGAAGGTGTTGAAAAATATAGGCAAAAACTTTATAATTTTAAAGATTATTTAGGCTCTACTGCTGGAGATACATTTTTTAATGATTACTATGTAAATAAAATGATGGCTTTAGAAGAAAAATATAATTACTTAGAAAATACTTCTGTTGAGAATGTTGTTGATGCTTCTATGTATTTGACTAAGAAAAAATCCTCTAAACTTTTAGATTTTTTTAATTTTATAAAATCTTTATTTGTACATAGTGATTTTAAAAATAGTGTTGATATTGTAAAAAAATGATCTTTTAGTAGACTTATGTATCAAAATTTTTATAATTTACATATGTTTAAATAGCGGCAATTTATTGTCGCTATTTTTCTAAAAATTCTTTTATTGATTCTGCTGCATCTCTTCCAGAACGTGCTGCCCATGCAACTGTTCCTTTACATCCTGCTAAGTCTCCGCCTGCAAATATTTTAGAATTTGAGGTCTTATATTTTTCATCAATTATTACATTTCCCCATTTGTTTAGTGTTAGTCCTAAATCTAAAACTTCGTCTGCAACATTACTTCCTAATGCCATTACTACATAATCTGTCTTTATCTCATAATTGCTTCCTTCTATGTTAACAGGAACCAGTCTTGTTTCCCCTTCTTTTTGAACTAACTCTGTTTTTATAAGTTCTATTTTTTCTACTTTGTTGTTTCCTTTTATTTCTACAATATTGTTTTGGAATAGAAATTTTATTCCTTCTTCTTTAGCTTCTGCAATTTCTTTTTTCTCTGCAGGCATTTGTTCTTCTGCCCTTCTATAAATTACATTTACCTCTTTTGCACCTAATTTTTTTATTGTTCGTGCACAGTCCATTGCAACATTTCCACCACCTATTACAGATACTTTTTTGTCTGTATAGTCTGGATGCATATTGTATTCTAAAAGTTCGTTGCCTCCATATACGCCTTTTAGTTCTTCGCCTTTTACTCCCATTTTTGCGGATTTATTTGCACCTATACTTATGAATATTGCATCATATTCTTTTTCTAATTCTTCTAGATTTAAATTTTTTCCTAGTTCTTTGTTGTACTCTACATTTATTCCTAAATCTAAAATTCTTTTTACTGTTTCTTGTACTCTTGTTTTTGGTAATCTGAATTCTGGTATTCCGTGAACCAGTAGTCCGCCTAAATAGTTGTATTTTTCATATATTGTTACATTTACTCCATCTTTTGCTAAAAATGCTGCACATGTTAGACCTGCAGGTCCTCCTCCTATTATGGCTACTTTTTTGTTTGATAATTTTTTGATATTTTGTGATATTTCTTCTTTTTTACTTGTATCTGTGCCTTCTGTTTCTTGCATTGCTTCTTTTAGACTATAGTTTTCTTCTTCTGCTTTTTCGAATATGAAGTTTTCTATGTCTCCTATATTTACTGGTTCTCCTTTTATTCCTCGTACACAACTTCCTTGACATTGTTTCATGTGTGGGCATATTTTGCCGCATATTCCTGGTAAGACTGTTGTTTTTGATAGTATTTCGTATGCTTTTTTGTATTCTTCTTCTTTTACTGCTTTTATGAAGTTTGGTATGTTGTTTTCTAGTGGACATCCTTTTATTGAACATGGTTTTATTTTGCAGTTTAGGCAGTAGTTTACTTTTTCTTTTATTTCTTCCATATTTTTTCTTCTTTCTTTTGGTTTTGGACTTTTTTTCTTGTGTTTGTTTATTGTGTTGTCCCTGGTGTTATTTTATTATAAATTTTTAAGGTAGTCAATGAAACTGACTACCTTTTATAATTTTTATTCACGTTTTTCCCGAGAAGTCCAAAGCCCTTCTTGGTGTGTTGTTTTTCTTCTTATTATCAAAATTCCATATTTTTATTTTATTTCAAATGGAGTACTTTCAGTTCCATTTCCTGATGTTACTTGGACATTAGAGTTTAGAGTTATACATGGGCGGAAAGCATAGTCGGGAGAGTTCTCGCCGTCGCGAGAATTGTACAAGTCGTAGGCAACGACAAGGCCTGAATACACATCGCGAACATCGAAGCGAGCATAATCGGAGTAAGCATCGATGCAACGAGAAGACATCCAATATGTATAATCCTTGCAAAACATATCACTATATATTTGTCCATCATCTCCTTCAAAGTCATCCGCAGTCAAAACTTCAGTGCCATTTTCTCCTGTCTTTGCCCATACTGTTGTTTTTAACTCTAGTGAATTTGCTTCCAATACATCTGTTTGATTTATATAATTATCTTGTTTGCTTAAATCTAGTGTTCCTTCTTTTCCATTTACTTTTTGATTTTTTTCTTGTGTTAATATACTTGGGTATTTTTTATTTTCTGGTGGTATTGGTGTTTTTCCATATTCAGAATATAATTTGCTATAGTCTTTTTCTTTCATTTTGTCTTGTATATCTTCTATTTTTAGATTTTGTACTTTTGTTGCCAATTTTGAATTATATAAAGTGCTACATGCATCATCTAATAATTTTACAGCATTGTTATATCCATTATATCCCTTCAATTCTATACTTTTTTTTGTTGGTGTTGCGCTTATTAATCTTACTTGTCCTGTTGTCTCATCTACATCAAGCACTCTCCAACTCAAGCTATCTCTAGCAATCGCAGAATTTGTTGTATTATCATTTGCTCCTGAATAGTTTTTTAAATTTGTTTTTAATGTAGTTAATGCATTATTGTCTAATTTATCTGGTGTATATGCTACATAGTCTCCTACTTTAACTGCTTTTGCTAAACTATTTTCCTTAGGTATATATTTATCAATTTCATTTTCATATTCATCTAGTTTTGTATTTTGGTCTAATGCTGCATCTTCTGATTTTTGTTTTGCATCTTTTGCCTTTTGGAATATTCCTGTGTTTGTTAATGCTGATATTGATATTCCTGCTAATATTAAAAGGATAATTATAGTGATTACGAGTGCCACTAATGTTATACCTTTTGTATTTTTTAGTATTTTCTTCATTTTTTTCGCTCCTTCTTTTGTTCCATGCAGGTTGTTCCTGCATTTTGATTTTATCATAACTAAAACTTTATTTCAACAGTTTTGGTTATATTTTCTATTTATAATTTTTTCCATTTTATTTTAAAAAACTAAGATATCCTTTTCTTAATTGATACCTTAGTTTTTAATTCTATTTGTAATTGTCAAGTTATTTCTCATTTACGAAATAACTTTGCTTTTCTATTACCTTTTTTAAATCATTTATAAAATCAACTTTTTTTGTTTCATCTCTCAAAAGTGCTGCAGGATGCCAAGTTGGCATATACATTATTCCTTTTTTTTCAACCCATTTTCCCCTTGAGGCGGTAATTCCATATTCTTTTCCCATAATATGTTTTAAAGCAACACTTCCTAATAAAACTATTATTTTAGGCTTTACTAACATAACCTGATTTCTTAAATAATTTAGACAGGCATTTGCTTCGTCCTCTTCTGGATTTCTATTTGCTGGTGGTCTACATTTCACAATATTTGCAATATACACTTCTTCTCTTTTTATTCCTACAATTCCAAATGCCATATCCATAAGTTTTCCTGCTCTACCAACAAAAGGTTCTCCCAACCTGTCCTCGTCTGCCCCAGGTCCCTCACCTATAAACATTATATCTGCATTTTTGTTACCTACTCCGAATACTATGTTTTGCCTTGTTTTACACAATTTACATTTATTACAATTTATTATTGAATTTTCTAGTTCTTCCCATGTTTCAAACATTATTACACCTCTTAATATATCTACATCCTATTTAAAAATCTACAGAATTTTCTACATTACACAATCTTCTACTAATTTTATTTTTACATCTTCTTCTGTGTTTATTTCTGCTTTTGTACCTATTGGAATTACTGTTTTTCTTTCTATATGTCCAAAATTATTTGATTTTATTATTGGAAATTTATATTCACCATCTAAAACATCTAGTATTATTTTTTCAAGGGATATTCCGCTTTCGTGTTCATAATTGCCTATCCATAGACCTTTTATTTTATCAAATACTCCATTTTGTTTCAGGTAATATACATTATTACTTGTTGCTTCTGGGTCTGTTTCAAAGCCTAATTCTTCTAAAAATAAGATTTTGTCTGTAAAATCTAATGAATATTTTCCAGCTACCATTCCTCGTGTTAGTGAAAGATTTCCACCTATTAGTTCACCTTCAGCATTTCCTTTTTTAATTATTACATATTCTTCATTTTCTGGTCCAAATTCTAAATTACCGTCTACAAATCTGCTTAATGCTTGTTTGTAACTAAAGTCTGTTTCATCTGTTGCTATTGTTTTAAAATTTGTTCCACTAAATGTTATTAATCCTGTTTTTTTTGTTATCATATTTGTAATTGAAGTTATATCACTATATCCACATATTATTTTAGGATTTTTCTTTATGAGTTCATAGTCTAAATATTCAAATGTACTATTACTGTTGTTTCCACCTTTTGCACACCATATCATTTTAACTTCTTTGTCTGCAAACATTGCATTTATGTCTTCTGCTTTTTCCCTTGCGGTAGCGCTATATCCATTTGTGTTTGAAAATATATTTTTTGAGTATTTTACTTTAAATCCGCTTCTTTCTACTATTACTTTTGCTTTATTTAATTCGTCTATGTTATCTCCAATTATTGGACTTGATGGTGCTACAATTCCTATTGTATCACCTATTTTTAATTTTGATGGTAATAATTTTTGTAAACTCATACTATCTCCTTTTCTTTAAATTCATCATATTTTCTTTCTTCTTTTGAATACTGTTCTGGCTTTAGTCCTAGTCTTTTTTTCATATATATATAAATTAATATATATATTATTGTAAATGTTGTTCCTACTATTATCAAGGCATTTGCAGAAGTTGTAATTCCTAATATAAATGAAGCGATAAATCCAAATAGCATTCTAACAAAATTTCTAATCAAATTGTATACAGACGTTATTTGAGTGTCTATATCTTTATTTGCAAAACTCATTAAATATCTATCTATTATTGTATAATACATTCCATTTATAAAACCAAATATCATATATGCACCTAATATTATTATAGTTCCTATTAAGTTTTCTTTTATTTCTGTTATTCCACAAATTCCTGTTATTATTGCACTTATTGATAATATTAATGATAATATTGTAAGTGATTTATTTTTAAACATCTTATTAAATTCATTTTCTTTTTTTGATGCAATTGCATTTACAAGACTATTTATAGCACCAGCATAACCTATTACTACAGCTGATAATTTTATATCTTCTAAAAGACTAACTTCATAATTTTCTAATATTGCCAACAATGTGCAGATGAAAGCTGCTGATAATATTAATGCTTTTAGTCTTTCTGATTTCAAAACAAATTTAAATCCTGATTTTATATCTTCAATTTCATTAACTTCCATTGTCTTTTTGAAGTTAACTTTTGTTTTTTTGTTTGGTTCTATAAATCCCATAGATATTATTGTTGCTATTATTAATACTATCAATGAACATATCATTGGTAAATATCCGTTTATAACAAATAAATATCCGGCAATTATTTTTGAACTCATCTCTAGTATATAATATCCTGTTGCTCCTTTTGAATTTAATTTTGCGAAAATTTGATTTTTATATTTTGATGGTGGTATTGATTCTTTTAATAAGGATGATGCTACTGTTTCTTTAAGTCCAAATCCTATTGCTGATATAAAATTTGCTAAAATCAAATCATATATATTTCTACTAAAAATAATTATAAGCATATATGCTACAAGTGAAAAATTTCCTATTATCAAGCTCTTTTTTTTGCCCAAAAATGCTATTATAATATTTATTGGTATTTGTAAAATGATTACAAACAATGCATAAAAACTGTCTGTTAGTACTACATCTGATGCACTTATATTTTTTATTTGAGTTAAAAATAAAAAGTTTATTGTATAAAAAAATAATAAGTCCCATGACAGCATTTTGTATATTGGAAATATTCTCATATTTATTTTTCTCATTCTTTGTTTTGCTTCTTTTGTTTCTTTTATTTCTTCTGTTTTCATATTTACCTCTCTTAAGTTTTGTATTTTTATATAAATTTAAGTGTCAACAATTATTTATTCCCCATTATGGTCATTTTTTTAGTAATGATATTAATGCTGTATTTAATCCATACCCTTGTTTTTCTACTCTAAAAGAATGAATCAAATCTTTATTACACACACTGCACAATCCACTATCAATAATATTCTCTGTTTTTAAACCCGCTTTTTCCAATATAATCTTGTTAATTAAAACAGTATCAATATTCCACTTTTCTTTATCTTTTTGTTTTTCCATTATATCAGTATTTTTACTTATATTCAAATCTTTAAACTCTTCTTCAAACAAATCTTTAACATCTTTGTCAACTTCAAAGTGACATTTTCTAATGCTTGGGCAAATACAACAGATAATGTCTTGTGGTTTACAACCTAATTCATTTACCATTTTTTCAACTGTTTTTACAGAAATTCTTTGCAGTGTTCCTTTCCATCCAGAATGTGTATTTGCGATTGTTTTTGTTACTGGGTCAAAGAATAAAAGCAATATACAGTCTGCATTTGTAGTTGATAACACTAGATTTTCTTTTTGTGTTATGATTCCATCTGTTTTACTATATTCTTCTAAATTTACATCTGGTAAATTTTTATTTATTTTCTTATTTGCAATTGCAATATTATCTGTATGTTCTTGATTTGTTTTTACTACATTTTTGTAATCAACTTTTATTGCATTACACAAATTTTCATAATCATTCATTGCCTTTTTAAATTCTTGTTCTGGTAATTGTTGTTTGTTTGCTCTTGCTGTTCTAAAATTAACATCTGTTCCTATTGAATATGCATGTGTTATTATATTACTATATTCTAATAATTTTCTAAATTGTAAATATTGTACACCATTTTTGTTGATATGCACAATGTTCTCATTACTCAAATCCTTCAAAATATTTTCTCCTTTTACATACTAAAAATTTTTATAACTTTTATAATATATTGTTTTTGAAATACCGCGTAAGCGACCAAACGAACGAATGTGAGTGCGAACTGGAGCAATCTTCATACTAGTATTTTAGATATGGAGATTGCGACACCAAGGTATAAAAAAACAATATATTATAAAATGTCTTAATATTTTTAATTTTATAATTGCAATTATTTTGATTTTTCCTTCATTTTTCTAATTATATCATCTTTTGACTTTTTGTCTATATAATTATAATTATTTCCACAAAGTCTAGTATCAAAACCACAAATAGCCTTATACGAGCAATAATCACAAGGCTTTTGGCCTTTTTTATTATATGGTTTTATACTAATATTTCCAGTCAAAATTTCTTTTGCAATTTGCTTAATAGTTCTATAAATATAATTTTGCAAAATCTCAAACTCTTCTTTATTAACACCACTTGTTTTTGCCTCTGATATATCCCCTGCTTTTGTTATTGTTGCTGGTATTAATTTTGATGTTCCCGATTCTAAATTTTTGTCATGCATTTTTATTACCTTTATGTCTGCTAGTATCAAGCCTTTCATTTTAAAGTTTTTTCTAAGTTCTTCTTCAATTTGCTCCTCTGTTATTCTTTTGTCTGCTTTTATTATTTGCTCTAATAAGCTAAAATATAGCACTCCTGTAGGCAATAAATCCTCTTCTTTGCACACTGCATCCATATATGTTAATAACTGAATTTGTAATCCTGCATATACTTCATTTAAGTCTATATTTTTTGCTGATGATTTGTAATCTATAATTCTTAGGTATTTTCCATCTTCTGAATTTGCTGTGTCTATTCTGTCTATTTTTCCTATAATTTCAACCTTTTTTCCATCATCTAATTGTATTAAAATTGGTTTATATTTTCCTTTTTTACCAAATTCAATTTCTGTTCCTTCTATATCAAACTCACTATATACAAGTCCTTCAATTATGTATTTTAGTGCTTTTGCGACTATTCTTTTTAACCTTTTTACTAAAACTTTATATTTTGGTGTTGCAACAAATGTATATTTTTTTCCCATATCTAGTTTTTCTTCTACAACATCATCTACTAGACTTTGTACATTTTCTTCATCTGTTACTAATTCTGGAAGACTGATATTTTCATTTTTTACTTTTTTGAAAAATTCGTCTATTGTTTCGTGCATGAATGAACCAGTGTCAAAATTTTGCACTTTTAATTCTTCTTTTTCTTTTAGTCTTAAGCCATATTGCAAATAATATGAAAATGGACATTGTGCAAATTTCTCTAATTTTGATACACTTGCATTTAATGTGTTTCCATATAATTTTTCTATTGTTTCTTTGTTGATATTCTCTGGAATATTTGTGTAATCAATTCCTTGCAAATCTTGCTGTACCTTTGAATACCACTCATTTTGATTTTTATAATATTCATAAATTGTATACCAAATATCGTCTATTTTATTTCCATTTTTTAGTGCTGATATATTTTCTAAAAGTTCTTGATATGTCATATTTTTATTTGTTATTTCATAATTTTTGTTGATTACATCACTTTCTTCTTTTAATTCTGGAAATAATTTTTTAATTTTATTTACCATCATTGATGGCCTTAGTGATTTTCCTTCAGTCTCTGATGATGCATATGATAAATGCAGTTGTTTTTCTGCTGTTGTAAAGGCTTTATAAATATTAAAGTTTTCTTCGTATAGATTTTCTATTGTTCCATTTGCAAGTTCAATTCCATCTTGTTTTAAAATTTTTCTGTCTTTATCGCCGAAAAAACCTTCTGCTTTATTAATGCTTGGAAAACTTCCATCATTTAGTCCTATTATGAAAATAGTGTCTACTTTATGACTTCTTGACCTTTCTACATCACCTACAATTACTTGGTCTTGTGTTCCTGGTATTTTGCCTAATTCACTATTTTTTAGTCCTGTTTTTAATATTTGCATATATTTTGCAATGCTTAATTTTTCATCTCCAAATATTAAAACCATTTCATCAAATATGTCCAAAATTATTTTATAACTTGCAATATATTCATTTGCTAAATCAATTTGTCCTAACTCTTGCAATTCATTTATTTTTGCGTTTATTTTTTCTTCTATTTGTTGCTCTTGCATAAATTCATATACTGCTTTTGTTGTTTCTTTAACAGTTCCAAAATTGCTTTTTAATTTTAATAATGGCTCTATTATTTGTTTTCTTAATATATTTAGATATTCAATTTCTTCTTTGTTATCATCATTGATGCCATATGTGAAATCATTTTTCCACTTATTGTGCTTTATTCCCCATTTTGTACAGTAATTTTCCAACTTAAAAATATCATCATTTTCTATGTCAGAAAATCCTATTTTCAAGTAATTGAAAACCGCTTCTTTTGAAAAGTTGTTACTGAAAATTTCAAATATTGAAAGCAAATATTGAACTATTATGTTTTGGTTCAAATCTCTTTTTTCGTCTATAAAAACAGGAATATCATATTGTGCAAAAATACTTCTTATCAAACTTGAATATGTATCAATATTTCTTGTAATCACTGAAATATCTTTATATCTTAATTTTTTATCTCTTACAAGTTTGGTAATTTGTTTTGCAACATTTTCAATTTCTGAGTATTGATTTTTAGCCAAAAATAATTTGATATTTTCTACTTTTTTATCATATTTTTTTGCTCTATTATTAAAAATATTTTTCTCTAAATATTGTAATTCTTCAGTTTTAAAACGTAGTGAATTAGCAAGATGTATAGGTTCTTCTAACTTTAATTTTTCATCTTTTACCATATTCATTATTTTAGAAACTGTAACTTTATTTGGATAAAATATATCTGTATCTGGCTTTAGGCTTGGTTCTAAACTATCTGTGCATACTGTTATTGTAACCTGTTTTGCAAGTTTAATGAATTTTTTTAGCACTTCATATTCTTGGTATGTAAAACCAGAAAATTCATCTATATAAATAAGGCTATCTTTAACAATGTCAGTATCTTCAATAATATTGCTTAATATTGTTAATAAGTCTGTGTCTTCAATATATTCACCTTGCAATTTTTGCTCAAAATTGCTGTAAATTAAAAACATATCATTCAATTTTGTTTTTAAATATTGGTCATCAGTTTTATCAATTTCTTGTTTTAAATCTTCTGGTAAAACACCATGCTTTTTAAACTCAGTAATTGCAGTCATTGATAAATCAATATTTTCGTCAGATTTACTCAAGAATTTTAGGTTGTTTTTATTTTCATTTAATATTGAATAAATAAGCATTGACTTACCACATTTTGTTAATTGTGTTTTTGTGTTTCCACCTAATTCTTGCAATACCCTGTGTGCCATTCTTGAAATTGTTAGCACTTCTGCATTTATTACGGCTTTTGTGTCAATTGCATCCATCAACTTTTTTTCGGCTGTAAATGAGAATTGCTCTGGTGTTATTATATATATTTTCTTTTCTGTTTTTACAAGTTTTGCTATTTCTTTAAAGCAGTATTCACTTTTACCGCTACCTGATTTTCCATAAATTATTCGTAAACTCATTTTATCTCCATTTCTAAAAAATCGGGATTGGGGGACAGGTCTTCAATCCCGTTTTTATTTTTTCGGGATTGAAGACCTGTCCCCCAATCCCGTTTTTTCGTTAATTTTCTCTTCTCCAATAAAATAAATATTGTTGTGCAAGACCTTTCAAGTCCCCGAATTTTTCTTCTGCCAATTTTTCTATTTTTGTCTTACTAACTTTGCTTTCATCGCTTTCCTTAATGTATAAATCATTCATAACTCTTCTAACCCACACATCAATTGGGAATACATCAAATCTTTTTAAGTCCGAAAATAATAATATGCAGTCTGCAACTTTTGGTCCAACTCCAGAAAGTTTTAATAGTTCATTTCTTACCTCTTGAGTGTTTTGATTTTTTCTTAATTTTTCTAAATCAACTTCTTTGTTTAATATCATTTGTGTTGTTTCATATAATCGTATATCTCTAAACCCTAGTCCAAGATTTCTAAATTCCTGAACAGTCACATCTTTTAGTTGCTCTGGTGTTGGAAATGTATAGTATTTTTTTCTATTCCATTCAATTTCATTTCCATATTTTTGTGATATTCTTTCTATTATTCCTTTGATTCTTGGAATGTTGTTATTTGCTGATATTATAAATGATATTATTGTTTCCCATAAATCTTGGTTTAATATTCTTATTCCTTTTCCATATTCTATACTTATTTTTAAGTATTCGTCTATATTTTCCAATTGTTTTTTTATTTTTTCATAATCTCTATTTAAATCAAAATATTCTTCTACAATTTCTTTAAAATTTCCGTCACACTTTCCTGTAAATGTAATTATTTCTTTTGTTTTATTTATTTCTTTTGCTCCATTCATTTCTTTGCAAATCTTTTTTTCTTTTTTTACTTGTATTACGCCGTTTTTTATAACTCCTATGTAACTTCCGTCTTCTTGCTTATTCCATCTAAAGCATTGTCCACATTCGAATATGTCTTTTAATTCAAATGAATTTTGATTTTCTAATATATATTTTTGTTCTTTCATAGTGTTTTGAGTGAATTTACTCAAACTTCACCTCCAAAGTTTTTTACGAATTTTTAATTGTTAATATTCTAATTTTATAAATGCGTTTATTATCTATATAATTTTATCATTTTTTTTTCTGTTATTCAATAATTTTTCTTGATATTAGTTCTATTTCGTGATATATTTAAATATATTAGAATATGTTGGGAGTTAATAAAATGAACGCTAAATTAGCAACAAAGCTAAATTTACTTAATTACATAAAAAGTTTTTCTATGCCTGATTATCCGGATTTAGGAATTTTGTCAAACACATTTTTATATGATATATTTATTGGTTCATGTAAAAATCTTGATAATTACACTTTATTATATGGTGATATTGATGGTTTAAGAAATTTGAATAATGAAATTGGTTATAAAAATGCCGACTTGGCTATAGAGGAATTATTAAAAACGATTTTGGATTATTTACCTAAAAATATAACATCTGCAAAACTTGGAGGAGATGAATTTTGCTTTATCGTTCCAAATATGTCCACTGAAGATACAAGAAAAATTACAAAAAAAATACATGAGGCGCTTGCAAAAAATGAAAAAGTTAAAGGTTTAGATATTACATTTGGTGCCTGTGATTCTTCTAATTTTAATAATATACATGATATGTATACATATGTTGAAAATAAAGTTAATTTGAAAAAACATGGTCTTTTAAATATTAATGAAAACGTCAAAAATGTCAATGATTTTTATCAAAAATTGGACAAATTTATTGATTCGACCATTAATACATATATAAAAAACTTTCGTTTTTCTCAAAATCGTATATTCAATAATGATGATTTAAAGACTTTATCTTATCCTGTAATAAATTCTGTTTCTAATTTATTAAATTCAGACAATATTGTTATAGAAAATGATTGTGATAATTTTATACATGAAAATAAAATTGATTCTGATATTTCATCAAAAATATATGATTTAGTATCAAAACCTAATATAAATTTTGAAGAATTAGATTCTTTATCTATCAAGGATTTAAAAAATATTAAAGATATATTGTCTACAGACTCTGTAACTGGCGCTCATAATAATGTATATAGAGACCATTATATTCTTCCTCGTCTTGAAGAAGAAGGTGATCCTTTTAAAGTTATCTTAGCAGAGTCTTTGGGTATAAAAATTCTAAATTCTGTATCTTCTCATTCTAGTACAGACTTAAAGATAAAATCTACTTTTGAGAATTTAATTAAGAATTTAAATGAGATTATCCCTGAAGGATGTAATATTAGAACTTTTCCTATTCATTCAGGTGGTGGAACTTTTGAAATAATTGTGAAAAATGATTATAAAGATATCTTGAATGCAGATAAAATAAATCAAATTTTTAATAAAATGAATTTGAATCCAGATAATATTCGATTGTTTGGTACAGTTAAGAATTGTCAAAATCCTTTAGATTATGACCATATATACTCTGATTTAAATTGTATTTGTGAAATGGAAAAATCAAAAATAAAAAATTCTACAGATTATTTTCTTTCACCTAATGCTCTAAAATTATTAGACGTTTCTTTGGCTTCAGCGGTAAAATATTTCAAAACGCAATCAAAACATTTGGGCATTTACAATGAGAAATCAAAGTTGGACTTTTCTAAAAAAATTGTTAATTCTTTAATTGATAATTTTAATCAGTTAAATATTGATAATGAAAAAAAGGGAAAAATAAACATTGATGATAATGAATATGTTAAATAAAATTATGGTTCATTACTAATCTAAATAAATTTATTATTACAGTTTACAGCCACAATTTAATTTGTTGTTTATGAACTGCAATAATAAATTTATTTTTTAAATCCTAATCCGACTACTTCTCTTGCATTTGCAATAATAATAAAACTTTCTGGGTCTATTTTTTTTGCAGTTTGTTTTACTCTTACAACATCTCCCCTTGAGGCTGCACATAATAGCACTAATTTTTGTTCATCTTTATACATTCCTTTTCCATAAATGCCTGTTGTTCCCCTTCCTATTTTTTCTCCAATAACCTCTGCTATTTCTTCATTTCTTTTGGAAATTATTATAAGTAATTTTGTAAAATAAATACCCTCAAAAATAATATCTATTATTTTTCCCATTAAATATATCGCAATTGCTGAATATAGTCCTATTTCTATTTCTTTAAATAATAATACGTTTAGTCCAACAATAATGACATCTACTATGATTATAACATTTCCAGTTCTTATATTAGGATTATATTTTTTTACTAACATACTTATCAAATCTGAACCACCTGTTGATGAATTTGCTTTTAAAATTATTGCTGTTCCTAGTCCTATTATAATCCCTCCGTAGATACATGCTAAAAATCTATCTTGTGTTAATGGTTGTAATTTATCTAAAATATCAATTGCAAAGGAAAATGTTACTGTTCCTATAAATGACCTTATTACAAAGCCTTTTCCTAATTTATATGCCGCAAATATAAAGAGTGGTATATTTATTGATAATATTGTTGTTCCCATTGGAATATTTAAAAAGTAATAAAAAATTGTTGCAATACCTGCAAAACCTCCTGATGATAATTGATTTGGTAATAAAATTAATGATGTTGCAATTGCCATGATTATTGCTCCAACTATTGTTTCTATTATTTCTGTAAAAAAAATTTTTATTTTTTTTTTGCTTATTTCCATTTATATTTCCTTTCCAGTGGTGATATTATTTGGAATAAATCTGAAAAAAATAATCACCTTTATTACTATTATGGTAATTTTAGGTGATTTTATACAATTTTGAAAATTCTTCTTTTTTACATATTCTTTTAATTTATATTTTTAACTTTTTGCTCTTTTCGTTTCCATCCAAAAAATCATTATATGTTTTTGTTATTTCTAATTTTAATTTTCCTGGTTTTATTTTTTCATCTTGTTTTACAATTAAATCTACTTCGTATAATTCTTGTAATTTATTGACATTTTCTTTTTTGTGTCCTATTACATTGTTTACATCTATTGGATTAACGGTAACTTTAACTTCTTTTACTTTTACATTTAATTTTTTTATTTTTTCAACAATTGCATCATACCATAAACCAGATTCAACTAATTGTCTAAAAGCTGGATGAAATGGACCTGCAACAACTTCACTTTGATTGCTTCCTGGTTCACAAATTTCTTCTGTATTTTGTAGTCCAACTCTTATAACGTCAATTTTTTTGTCATTAAACATTCTAACTAATTGTTTACATGTTTCAACTGCTTGTACTACTGATAATGGTTCATATGTTCCATTATTATATTCTTTTTCAAGTTTTGTTCCTTTTATTACAAGCACTGGGTATATTCTTATCATTTTTGGCTTTAATTTTATTAATGCCTTTGCAGTATTTATTTCATCAATTCTACTACTTTCTGGCAATCCTACCATCATTTGATGGCCTAAATTGAAACCATACCATCTTATCAATTTTGATGCTTTTTCTACGTCTTTAAAAGTATGCCCTCTGTTTGCTCTGCCTAAAATATAATCGTTTGCAGATTGCACACCAAGTTCTATTGTTTTTACTTTATATTTTTTTAGTCTTTTTAGAATTTCTTTGTTGATGTAGTCTGGTCTTGTTGATATTCGTATACTTTCTACTTGTCCGTTTTTTATGTATTCATATGCAATTTGTAATAATTCTTCTTGTTGTTTTTCATCTATTCCTGTAAAACTTCCTCCAAAAAATGCAATTTCTTTTTTGGCTTCTTTATCTTTTATGTTTTCTAAAAAATATTCTATTGTTTTTTTTGCATCTTCTTTTGTTAGTTTCTTTTTTTGTCCACTTATTGATTTTTGGTTACAAAATATACAGTCATTTGGGCATCCTAAGTGTGGTACAAATACTGGAATTACATACTCTTTACTCATATTTTCTCCATTCTTTCTTTAATTTTTTTTGGATTTATGGTCAACTCTTCTACATTGTTTATTTTGAACTTTTAGTTTTGATTTTCTAATGCCTTCTTAGCTGCCTGCATTTCTGCCTCTTTTTTACTTTTTCCTTTTCCTGTTGCTAAAACTTTTCCATTTAAAGCAACCTCTGCTTCAAAAGATTTGTTATGGTCAGGTCCTGATTCACCTATTATTATGTATTCTATTTTTACATCACCATTTTTTTGCAACTCTTCTTGTAATACGGTTTTATAATCTTTTTCCCCTACATGTTTTGTTGCAACTTCTATTTCATTTTTTAAGTTTTCAATAATGAATTTTTTTGCAGGTTCTAATCCGCCATCAATAAATATTGCAGCTATAACCGCTTCTACACTATCTGCAAGTATTGCTGGTCTTTTGTTTCCTCCTGATTTGATTTCTGAATTTCCTAAATATAAGAACTTTCCAAAATTATGTGCAATTGCTATTTTGTGTAGGCTTTTTTCACATACTACAGTTGCTCTTACTTTTGTTAACTGTCCCTCTTGTAAATTTAAATATTTATTATACATATATTCACTTGATACAAATTCTAATATGCTGTCTCCTAAAAATTCTAATTTTTCATTACTTTTTTTTCCGTGTTCATATGCATATGATGTGTGTGTTAATGCGTTTTGTAATAGTTTTATATTCGTAAATTTATATCCTATGTTTTGTTCTAATTCTTCTAAATTTCTTTTTTCCACTTTTCTAGTTCCTTTCTTTAGGTTTATTTAAAGTTTGTTTTTGTATGTATATATTATATAACATTTTACAGATTTTGCAAGTGATTTTGCGTGTATTTTCACAAAAGAACTTTTTTCGACATAAAATATAATAGCCTAAAAATATGAGGTGATTATTTTGAAAAAATTTAAAAAAGGAGATATTGTTGCAAGAAAATCTTATGGAAAAGACATCATCTTTTATATAAAAAAAATCATAAAAAATTCTAACTCTGAGGTTGCTATTCTTTGTGGATTATTCGAAAGAATTGAAGCTGATAGTAGTGTTGATGATTTGGAATTATTAGACCATAATTTTGTAAAAAAAATGTTTAGCAATGAGGAAAAACGCCTTTCTTCTAGAATTGATACTAAAAATAATGATTATCGTTTTTATTCACTTGAAGACTCTTTAAATCTTAGAAAAAAGATTATAACTGGTAAGATTTTGCATTTAGATGGTGATAAGCGTTATTCCCAAAAATCGTATAATTATTATAAAAAAATGGGACTAAATGCTATTGTAAAAAACATCCCAGAATACAAGCAACCTCATGTTGTTTACAAGTTACTTAAAATCTACCAGCCTGACATTTTGATAATTACCGGTCATGATGGAATGATTAAAAAGGGTTCTAATTATAATGATATCTATAATTACAGAAATTCTAGGCATTTTATAAATACGGTTAAAGAGGCTAGAAGATATGATAAAGAAAACCAGACTGATACTGTTATTTTTGCTGGTGCATGCCAAAGTTATTTTGAGGCAATTATGATGGCAGGCGCAAATTTTGCTTCTTCCCCTGCTCGTATTTTAATTGATTTTTTGGATCCTTTGATTATTGCTGAAAAGATTGCGACTACAGAGCGTTATAAATTTATAACAATTGATGATGTTACCAACGAACTTCGTGATGGTAAAAAAGGTGTTGGTGGTATTGGCTCAAATGGTAGAATGGTTTTGGTGTAATAAAAATGTAATGTAAATGTAATATTATGCAATTTAGTATTGATTTTCATTGATATATCAACGTTTTTCTTGTTTTTATACAAACAAACTTTTTTTGACATTTTTCGTTAAAAATGCTATAATCAAGCCATCTTAAGGGAGTAGGTGATAGCATGATTTGTAAAAGTGATATATCAAATCTAAAAACTGACATCTTAGAAAAAGTGGGTCAAAAGATAATTGTTAAAGGTTCTCTTGGTAGAAGTAGAACATTTGCAAAGGAAGCAACAATAGAAAAAGCATATCCTAACATTTTTGTTGTTAGATATGAAGAAAATAATAGAAATGTAACTTATAGTTATACTGATATTTTAACACGTACTGTTGAAGTTGATGTGTATGATGGAGAGGCTTATAGCCCTTTAATTCCACCTCCAGTGGAAACTAAAAAAAGAAAGGTTGAAGTTTCTTTATAAATTTTTTCCAGTTTGATTGGTTAATTTATTATAATGTTATTTAAAATAGCACATGTTTTTATGTGCTATTTTTGTTTTTTCTCTTAATTCTGTTTTGTTTTTCTTTTGTGCTTTTTTTACCATTCTTTTAGATGACTGTATTTTAGTTTTGTTGCTAATCCTCCTCGTATGTGTCTTTCTGCTTTATTTTCGTCTAGTATTATTCTTACTTGCATTGCTAAACTTGGGTTTATTTTTTTTAGTCTTTCTGATACGTCTTTGTGTACTGTGCTTTTACTTATCCCAAATTTTTTTGCTGCTCCTCTTACAGTGTCTTTTGAATCTATTATATATTGTGCAAGTTCTATTGCACGTTCATCTATTGATATACTTTTCATATAGTCAAACCCCCATACGAATACTTTTGTTTAATTGTATTCGCTTGGGGGTTGTATTATACCTTATTTTAATCCATATAAATATCTAAAATTATATGGATTTTTTATCAATCAACTTTTTATTTTTTTCTAAAAAGTCCTTTTATTAAATTAAATATTTTTTGATACCATTTTTCTTCTTTTATTACAGTCATACTAGTATTTTCTTCTTTATTGTTGTATTCTTCTATATTATTTTGATTTTTTTTCTTAAATATATTATCTGGATTATATTTTTCTCTAATTTCTTCTTCTATAGATTTTTCAACTTCTTGTAATTCTCTAGCATCTTTTTCTTGTAGTTGTTTTTTTTCATCTGGAGAACATAGAAAATCCCTATATATCAAACCTAATATAATTATTGTTTCATTTTTTAATTTACATTTTTCTAATGGTTCTTGTATATTAGGATTATATTCTTTATCTCTTTCATCTTCTAGCATTTCTTTAAATTTACTAGGAATTTTATTAACCAATTCATCTGGCATCATTTTTATTATTTCATTTACTTCTGTAAATGCTTCTTTATATTCTTGTTTCAAATGAATTACCTACCTTTCATTTGTATCTTGCTCTTGTGTATTATTAACTTGTCTAAAATTAGTTTTTTCTTTTAATTTCTCACTTATTGCTTTTACAATATCAGATTTCATCTTAACAAATTTATTTTTAACACTTTGTGAAACTCTATCTATTGCACTATACCACCCATTAAACCTATTCATCCATAAATCTACTGATGGATTATCTTGTTTTTGTGTATGTTGTTCTGTTGTTCTTAATTCATCTTCCACTTCATCTTTTATACTTTTTTCTCTTGGTCTTATTTTCTCTGGTTGTGGTTGTTCATAAACTTTTGCTTGTTGCGAATTAATTTCATTCCAATAATCTTCAACAACTTGTGATGTTTGTTGTGTTTGATGATTTCTCATATATTCTAAATGTGCTTCAATCATACTTGCACTATCAATATCAATATTTGTTCCTGTTACTGTTGCTGTAGTATCTTCTATTGTTTCTCCTGCTACACTTGGCTCATCTTCTATTGTTTCTTCCACAACTTGTTCTGGATTTGTTACTACTTCTGGCTGTTCTTCTATTATTACTTCTGGTTGTTCTATCTCTATTCTTTGTTCCTCTACTTTAGCTTTCTCTTCTATTATTGTTGTTGCTCTTTCTAACAAATCATCAAAGCTAACATTTTGAAAATCCATATTTGCATACAGGTCATCTTCTAATCCTGCCTGTCTTAATTGTAAATATACACTTTTAAATTCTTCAAATCTAGGTATAACTTGTTTCATTCTTTCAAATTCTGCTGCCTTTTTTTCACTAGCTTTATCTGCGCCTAAAAATATTCCTTTTGAAACTATATCTTCTAATCTTCGTTGTAATGTTTCCCTATCTTCTATACCTACTAATCCATATTCTTGTTCAAGCATATCTTTTTCTTGTTGTTCTGCTCTTATTCTTGCCTCTTTTTCTCTTTCAAGTCTTTCTCTATGGTGGTGTCCAAATAGTTCTGGTACTTCTTCGCCATTTTGTATTTTTTCCCAATATTCTTGCATTTGCTCTGGACTTAACTTTAACTCTTTATTTCCCTTAAATGACATTAAAGTTGTATATAAATGTGCTTTTGTTATTCTTATTCTTTGTTCAATTTGCTCTTTACTACCAAAACCTTGTGTGCATAATTCCCATTTGTCTTCAAGCTGTTCTATTTGACTTTGTAATTCTGCAACTCTCTCCTCGTTTCCTGCAATATCTAGATGTTGTTGCAAATAATTCATTTTGTTTTCTAAATATGCAACTCTAGTTTTTATTTCTGTATCTATTCTTTCTGCTTTTCCTTGCACATAATGGTCATTAAATCTCACTATAATGTCATCTATATCTGTCATTATTGCTTCTGTATCTCTACCCTGTTCTTGTAATCTTTCTCTTTTATGATTTTCTCTATCACTAGGTATAGTTGCCTCTATTTCCTCTATTTGTTTCAACTCTTTCTTGTTCTTCCCTTTGTAACCTATCTCTATGATGTTTTCCCATAAAAGATAGATTTTCTCCATTTTCAATTTTTATTTTGGTTTGTTGCATTCTTTCTATATATCTTTCATACTTCGCTACTTCTTTTTTAAGACTTTCTATTTCATTTCTTTTTTGAATATATGCCATACTCATTGAATCAATAGTTTCAATATCTTGTTTTGCTTGGGCTAATCTATCTTGTATTTCGTTTTTT
The DNA here is from genome assembly GCA_934162615.1 of uncultured Clostridia bacterium. Classification (GTDB taxonomy): domain Bacteria; phylum Bacillota; class Clostridia; order TANB77; family CAG-508; genus CAG-269. Next base: position 9,149 of record CAKPJK010000015.1, on the reverse strand, counting down.
CTGCTTTCAGCTGTTTGCAATATTCCGTCCATATTATTATACCCTGCCTGTGCAACAACCCATGAGTCCTCTATCGTTTCTATTTGTGATTGTATCTCTGCTATTCTTAAATCATTTCCTGGTATATCTTTATGTTCTATTAAAATAGCAAGTTTTTGTTCTAAATACTGAACTTTACTAGAAACCCTTTGGTCAATTTTTTGAGTTTGTGTATTATATTTATATTCAGAAATTTCATCTAATAAATCAGATACTTCTATTCCACCCTCCTCTCTTATCCTCTTACTTCTATGAGTATCTTCTTCTCTCTCATACCACTCTCCATATTGAGTTCTTTCAAATCCCTCTATTTTTTCTTGTAATACCTTTATTTGTTCTTCATTTTCTGGTATTTCTATGTGCTGTTTTAATTCGGTAATTCTTCCATCTAAAAAAGTAATTATACTATTGATTTTAGTTTCTAACAATTCACTTAATTGTATAATAGACTTATTTTGACTAAACTTACTTCTAGTAACATTATGTATTTTATCCGTTATTCTTTTAAATTTATCAATAGATGTTTCTGGATTTAAACTATTGACATCTTCACTTAATTGTTGTACAGTTCCATCAATAAGTTGCTGTAAAACTTCCTTATCAACTTTTTTCTCTCCTAGTAAATTACAACAGCCTAATGCAGTATCTATATCATTACTTTCTATTGAACTTTCTAGCAAATCTTTTACTTTCTTTCTATCATCTTCAGTTAGTTCCCAATATGTATCTAATACATCAATTCCAAAGTTTCCCCAATCAGAATTTGAACGAACTTCATGTTGGACATATTGTAATTCTTTGCCTAAAAGTTCTTCTATTTCTTTTCTACTTTTCATGCGTGTCATCTCCAATTTATATTTATACAATTAAATGTCTTTTTCTTGATTATCAATGTTTCTATTATTATCTCTTAATTTGATTTTATCGCTAATTGCTTTTACTATATCTGCTTTCATTTTTAAAAATTTATCTTTTGAATTTTGTGAAACTCTATCTATAGCACTATACCAATTTTGAAATCTATTTTTCCATATATTTGTTGTTTGTATTTCTTGAATTTGTTGTGGTTGTTCAAGTTGCTTACTTGTTGATGTGCTTTGTGTTATATCAGCACCAATATGTGAGTCTTGTATTACATTTTCACCCGTATTATTTTCTCTTATAATTTCTCCAAATTCATTTATTCTAGCCCCACCACCTGCTACTTCTTGTACTTTTGTTGTTGTTTCTTCAGATGGTTGTATAATACTTTCTTCTTCTCCTGTTACTATTACACTTTCATCACTAATATCTGGTTGTATTTCATCTATTTTTGCATTTTCTTCCAATATTTTTGTTGCTTTTTCCAATAATTCCGAATAATTTATATTGTTTAAATCAATGCCTTTATATAATTCATCTTCTAATCCTGCCTGTCTTAATTGTAAATATACAGTTTTTAGTTCTTCATATTGTGGTATGGCTTTTTTTATAGTTTCAAATCTTTTCATTTTTTCTGGATTTTGTTGGTCTGCACTATAAAATATTCCATCTGAAATACATTTTTCTAATCTTTGCTGTAAAGTTTGAACATCTTGTATATCTGTTAATCCATATTCTTGCATAGCTTGTATGATTTCTTTTTGTTCTTCACTTAAATACATTTTATCTATGTTTTGTGATATTTTTCCAAAGTCTATATCTTCTCTTGTAACATCTGCAAAAGCTCTCAATATATCTTCTTTAGAAAATTCTGGATTTTCCTTTAATTGCATAAACTTTTCATAAAAATCTTTAAAATTACTTTTGATAAATCCATTAGCAAATTGGCTGTATGCTTGTTCTAATTCTCTATCTCCTGCACAGCATTTCCACAATATATTTCTGCACAAATTCATTTTTGCTTTGTCTGTCATTGGCTCAAGTCCATGTTCTGCTCTATATTTACTAATATCTCTTTCTATTAAAGGTAAACCTCTTTCATCTGCTACCTTTTTTGCCCTTTCATAATCTTTTGCAAGTTCATGTTCTCCATAACTTATGTAATAAACTCCTTCAATTTCAAATTCATCTACAACAAGCTCTGAATAAATAGGTGTTGTTTCATAATTTAACATTTCCCCATTTTCTTCAATAGTTTGCTGTATGCAAATATCTTCTATTTCTTGTGGTAACATAAGAGGTGGTCTAATATTAAATAAATTTTCTTCATCATCTCTTGTATTAAGTGTATATGTATCTCTATAACTTGCACAAACAATATGTTTTGGTTTTATTATTAGTCCATAATCAGAATTGCCATATCTTCCCATTACATTATTAGTCATAAGTGATGTAGACATATATTTGTTTCTAAAATTGCCCTCTAATTCTCCTTTTGTTAAGTTATGAATAACCCACCTATATTGACTATTTTGTTCATCATTTATATCTGTCAAATAATCATTCCATATATTTGTAGCATGTCCATTATATAATTCTATTCTTTCTTGAATACCTTGAATATCAGTTTTCTCTGCACTTAATAAAGTTCTCAGTTCTTCCTGTATTCTTTGTAATTCTTCTTTTGCCTCTGGTTGCAATTCAATTTGATATTTTTCTATTCCATCAATAGAATTTATTACTGTATCTGCAATATTTCTTAAATCCCTACATCCATAATACTTATTGTCTAATTTTTTTAATTCAAATGCAATTTGCATATTAGAATATATATCGTCTAATTCCATTTTATTATATACACCATCATAAAATCCATATTCTTCTAAATGTTCTGGTTTAGGAATTTTATCATATCTAGCAAACGCTTCTTCAATTTCTTCTTTAAATTCACTATCTTCTTCTGGCTCTAGTATAGTTCTAGTTCTATGTGCATCATTCATGATTTCTGTAAAAACTTTTCTAGCTAATTCTTCTGTTAATTCTCCATTTTGCTCTAATAGTTCTATATCTTGTTCATAACCATAAAAACCTATCTCTTGCTTTATAAACTTTTGTATTCTTTTTTTATTTTTTTCATTCAACGTGATTTTTTCCATTAAAACGAATCCTTTTTATATACTATATTTCAATTTTATTATCGCACATTTGATTTTTTTTTGCAATATTTATCCTTATATTTCAAAATCCGTTGATTTGTTAGTATAAACTTTTTACAATGTCTTTTGAATTTTTATTTATGCTTTTAAAAGATTTTCTAATATATTAGCACATCTTTTGGATGCTAATTGCACAAATTTATCAAAGTCAATTTGATTTTTTCCATTTGGTGAGTCAGATATACTTCTTATTACTATAAATGGTATTTCGTCTAGATAGCATACCTGCGCTATTGCTGCACCTTCCATTTCAACACAGTCTGCATCAAATTTTGTATATATTTTGTTTTTCATTCCTATATCTGTACAGAATATATCTCCTGTTGCTATTATTCCCTTTTTTACTTTAAAATCTTCTTTTTCTAGTGATTTAGCGGCTTTTTCAAACTTTTCTATTAATTCTAAATTGCTATATATGTAATCTCCTACTCCTGTTATATATCCTTTATCATGGTCAAATGCAGTTATGTCAAAGTCATGTTGTACTAATTTTTCTCCAATTACTATATCTCCTATGTTTAATAATGGATTTAGTGCTCCTGCAGATCCAACATTTATTATGCAATTGACATTTAGTTTATCTATTAATATTTGTGTTACTCTTGCAGCATTTACTTTTCCTACTCCACATTTTGCTACTACGACTTTATTTTTTCCTATTTGTCCTATTTTTACTGTTACTTCATATATGTCTTTTTCTTCTATATTGCTCATTATGTTTAGTATTTCTTCTTGTTCTTCTTCCATTGCAACAATTATTCCTATTTTATTCATTTAAAAAACCCCCGTTTTCATTTGTGAATATTATATCATATAATATATTTAATATCTATAAAAATTAAAAATAAATTATGAATGTTTAACTGTGTAGTTACTATTCACAGTCCATAAAATTACTGTTTGTGTGTTTCCAATTCCACCTGGGGGTAATTATATATATTTTATAAATGATTTATTTAACAGAAAAAAGAACTATACAAAATTTAGTATAGTCCTTTTTAGTTTTAAAAATTGTTCTATTAATTAGAATTATTGTAATTCGATAACAGCTCCAACTTCTGTGAATTTTGCTTTTAATTCTTCTGCTTCTTCTTTAGAAACATTTTCTTTAACTGTTTTTGGTGCTCCGTCTACTAATTCTTTAGCTTCTTTTAATCCTAATCCTGTAGCGTCTCTAACTACTTTGATAACTTTTATTTTTTGGTCTCCAGCTTCTTTTAATACAACGTTGAAAGATGTTTTTTCAGCTGCGGCATCTCCTGCTGCTGCTCCAGCTGCTGGTGCAGCGGCTGCTACTGCAGATACTCCAAATTCTTCTTCTATAGCTTTTACTAATTCTGATAATTCTACTACTGTCATTTTTTTGATTTCTTCAATCATTTCTTCTTTACTCATTTTATAATCCTCCTAATTTTTATTTTTGTCAATCTTAAATATTGACTTTTTATTTTAATTTTTTTGCCTATCTATTTAGGCTTTTTATTTATATTTTTGTTTTTGATTTTTAGTTATATGCAAATTCGTTTGCAATACTAATTCTTATAAGATTAAGCTTCTGCTGTTGTTTCTTCAGCTGAACCTTCTTCTTTTTGAATTCTAACTTGATCAAGTGCAACTGCAAATTTTTGAATATTTGCAAGTAATGCTCCAGCAAGCATAGATAGTAATGTTTCTTTTGATGGTAATTTTGCTAAAGTGATTATTTCTTCAGCAGTCATTACTTTACCTTCAATAACTCCACCTTTAATTTTGTAGTAGTCATTGTTTTTTGTGAATTCATAGATTGCTTTAGATGGTTCTAAGTAATCTTCATTACTCATTATTACAGCTGTAGGTCCTACTAATTTATCTTCTAAACCTTCGATTCCTGCTTCTGCTAATGCTCTTTTTGTTATGTTGTTTTTGATAACAGTATATTCAGCGTTTGTTTTTCTTAATTCTGCTCTTAATTCTGTTACGTCTTCAACATTAATTCCTCTGTAATCTGTTAAAAGTACTAATTTAGCTTCTTTCATTTTGTTTGCTAATTTTGTAACTTCTTCTTTCTTTTGATTTAAGATTTTTTCACTTGCCATTTTTTAATTTTCACCTCCTGATTTTTTACGTTTTAAGAATATTTATAAATTCTTAATTCCATATATTTAAGAACAAATCTAAAAAAATCTTTAATTTTTTTAGTAAATTTGTTCGTGCACGAAAATTTATGAAATACATTTTCTGTGCAATGTAATCTTATATATTAACAAAGTTATGCAACTTTCCTAATATATAATTAAAAACACTTTTTATATCCAATACGAGATTATAAAAAGTGCTTTATACACGTTATTTATAACCTCGGTAGGACTTATATTTTGCCTACTGTCTTTGGCTTTAATATTCTATTTTTGGTTGATGAATATTCCAGGTCCCATTGTTGTTGTTACTGAAACACTCTTAATGTATTGTCCTTTTGCTGCTGCTGGTTTTGCTTTTATAATAGCATTCATTATTGTTTCATAGTTTTCTGCTAATTTGTCAGCTCCAAAAGATACTTTTCCAAATCCTAAGTGAATAATGTTAGTTTTGTCTAATCTGTATTCAACTTTACCAGATTTGATTTCGTTTATTGCTTTTGTAACATCCATTGTAACTGTTCCAGATTTAGGGTTTGGCATTAATCCTTTTGGTCCTAATACTTTACCTAATCTACCTACAACACCCATCATGTCTGGTGTTGCAACAACTACGTCATAATCAAACCAGTTTTCATTTTGTATTTTTGGTATTAATTCTTCTGCTCCAACAAAGTCTGCTCCTGCTTTTTCTGCTTCTTCAGCTTTTGGTCCTTTAGCAAATACTAATACTTTTTGTGTTTTACCTGTACCATTTGGAAGTACTACTGTACCTCTAACTTGTTGGTCAGCATGTTTTGAATCTACACCTAATTTAACATGTAATTCAACTGTTTCATCAAATTTTGCTTTTGGCATTTTTTCGATTAAATCTAAAGCATCTTTGATTTCATATTCTTTGTTTTTGTCCACTAATTTTGAACATTCAGCATATCTTTTTGCTACTTTCATTTTTTACCTCCTTTGGTTCTAACGAGTTTTTACTCTCCCAATTTTTATATAATTTTTATATTACAAATAATTTATAAATATAGCCCATAAATATAATTTAAAAACTATACATAAAAATTATTTAATATACCTACTTTTAGTAAATAAATTATAATCAATTTATTTTAATTTATTGAACTAGTCAACAACTACTACACCCATTGATCTTGCTGTTCCTTCTACCATGCTCATTGCTGTTTCTAATGATGCAGCATTTAAGTCTGGCATTTTTTGTTCTGCTATAGCTTTAACTTGTTCTTTAGTTATTTTAGCAACTTTATCTTTATTTGGTTTTCCTGAACCTTTTTCAATTTTTATTGATTTTTTGATTAAAACTGCAACTGGTGGTACTTTTGTTATAAACTCAAAAGATTTATCTTTGTATACAGTTATAACAACTGGTATTATCATTCCAGGTTGATTTGCTGTTCTATCATTGAATTCTTTTACGAATTGCATAATATTAACACCACTTGAACCTAAAGCTGGTCCTACTGGTGGAGCTGGTGTTGCCTTTCCTGCTTCTATTTGTAATTTAATTATATTTGAAATTTCTTTTTCTGCCATTTTATATTGGCACCTCCTCTAAAATTTTCCTTTATTATTGAACTTTTTTAACTTGTGAGAATTCAAGTACTACAGGTGTTTCTCTTCCAAACATTGATACTAGAACTTTTACTTTGTTTTTTTCTTTGTTTATTTCTTGGACTGTTCCTACAAATCCTTCGAATGGTCCATTCATTACTTCTACTTGTTCATTAAGTTCATAATCAACATTTATTTCAGAAATGTCAAATCCCATATTTCTTATTTCTTCGTCTGTTAATGGTATTGGATCTGTTCCTGACCCTACAAAACCTGTTACTCCTCTTGTATTTCTTACTATGTACCATGTTTCTTCTGTTACTATCATTTTAATAAGTACATATCCAGGAAATACTTTTTTTAGATTAGTTTTTTTCTTTCCATTTTTTATTTCTATTTGTTCTTCCATTGGAACAATTATATCAAAGAAATATTCTTCAAGTTCTCTGTTTTTAATTGTATTTTCTAAATCTTTTTTTACTTTGTTTTCGTATCCAGAATATGTATGCACAACATACCATCTTGGATTCATATCGTAATCTTTTTGAGACATCTATTTTAAGCCTCCTCTTGAAATTTTTTGACCTATTATTATTCTTCAACTGTGTTTTCTGATGAAGATGCTTCATTTTCTACTGTGTTTTCAGTATTTGTTGTTTCTTCATTTGATGCTTCAGTTTGATCTGATTCAGCATTTTCTGTTGTTTCATTTGTTGTGTTATTTAATGTTGAGTTTGAGATACTTTCTTTTATTTTATTAACACCATATTTGTTCATAGATTCAAATGCAATATCTAATACAAATACTATTACAGCAGTAATAATAACTATTGATAATACTGCTACTGTATTATTAAATAGTTGTTTTGGTGTTGGCCAAATTACTTTTTTCAATTCTGCTTTAAATTTTTTTGTAAAGCTTGTCTTATCTTTTATATTTTTTTCATCTTTCTTAGCCATTTCGTATCCTCCCTAAAATAGCTTTATTTCTATTTTGTTTCTTTATGTGTTGTACGTTTTTTACAGAATTTACAATATTTTACTAATTCTAATCTATCTGTGTTATTTCTTTTGTTTTTTGATGTTACATAGTTTCTGTTTTTGCATTCTGTACATTCTAATGTTATATTTTCTCTTGGTCCTTTTGCTGCCATTTAAATACACCTCCGAATTACCTTACTTTTTTTATTTTAAACGATGTGATCGTATGTCCGTAATATACATACGCTTAAATATTTTATCATTTTTTTCCACATATGTCAATGGTTTACAGAAATTATTTTTTCTTTTTTTTACAGATTTTATTTTTTCTTTTTTACAGAAAATCCAAATTTTCCTAATTTTTTACCCATTGAATAATATCCACCATTTGCATATGCAATTAAATCACATTTTGATATATCAAATGCTCCTTTTTCATCTATATATTTTTCGTCACTATTTATTGCTAGAACTTCTGCTACAAACATTGTGTGACTTCCTAGTTCTTTAATTTCTTTAACTTTGCATTCAACAGATACTGGGCTTTCTTTAATCATTGGACATTGCACAAAATTTGCTTTTTCTTTATGTAAGTTCATTTCTTTAAATTTATCTACTTTTGCTCCAGTTTTTACTCCACACCAATCTGTTGCTCTAACTAAGTCCTTTGTTGTTAAATTAATTACAAATTCTCCTTGGTCTTTTATTAAATCGTATGAATATCTACTTGGTCTTACAGATATATATACCATTGCAGGATTTGTGTTTAATATTCCTGTCCATGCTACAGTTATTATATTTGATTTTTCCATTGTTCCACAACTTACCATTACAGCAGGAATTGGATATAAGAATGTTCCTGGTTTCCACATTACTTTTGACATATTACCACCTCTTAATATTTTTTTCATAATTATATAATATATTTTTATAATTATATACCATATAATATATGCTCATTACTTTAAATATATTTATGTTGTTAATTTAAAATAAACTTTAAAACTATAATTTATCATTCATTATAGATATAAAAGCATTTAAAAATAAAATTTCTAAACTTTACTTTTAAATGCCTTTATTTCAATTCTATTTTTATATAAAAAAAATCTAGCGACAACCTATCTTCCCAGCAGGGTAACCCGCAAGTATTTTCGGCACACTTAGGCTTGACTTCTGTGTTCGGGATGGGAACAGGTATTACCCTAAATGTCATTATCACTAGAAAATTATTGTATGCAATTAAAGCACACTCAAAAATACATAGATGAATTAGTTTCAGGATCTTTCGTTCCGATTACTTTGTTTCTTAACTTAACGTTTTGTGGTTAAGCCCTCGATTTATTAGTATTGGTCAGCTTAA
>CAKPJK010000014.1 GCA_934162615.1 uncultured Clostridia bacterium | reverse complement strand
TACAAAATCTAATTTCTGCCATATTTATCTTCTACAGAAAGTTATCATACTATGATAACTTTCCTAGAATATAAAAACTACTTAGAAAAATTGTAATTATTTTTAAGTAACTACTTTTCTTGATATATTATTATATAATATTTTTGTAGTTTTAGCAAGGGGAAGAAAAAGAAAAAAGTTTCAACAATCTTTATGTCAAAACTTCTTATCTCATTAAACTTTTGCATTATCACAAGTCTTTTTACTATCTCTATAAAACTTTGCAATTAACTCATCCAACTCAATACTTAATTTATATGTAATAGAATAATCATCACCATTCTCGATACTCTTATTCAATTTATCTCTTAATTTACAAATTTCTTCATTTAACATACTAATCTCTCCTTTTTCAATTTTTCTCATTCGTATATTTATAAAATAACATATAAAAATCTTCAAGTCAAGTATTTTCAACGGTTTTTAGCAACTTTCGTACAAGTATTTTCAACATTATTCGACACAGAAAATCAAAAGAAAACAGCATAAAATCTTTTTCAATTTTTATGCTGTTCATTCAACAAAATTTTTATCTAATTTTTTACAACAGATAATATCATATTTTTTTCATTAAACACATCTTTTAACACTTGATTTAAATATTCTACATTTATAGTGTTTATTTCTTCTAAATAGTCAAAACTATTTATACCTTTAAAATAATCTGACAAGAACATTCTAGAAATATTGACAACATCGTCATATTCTTTTACATATTCACCATAAATCATTTTTTTAGTTCTTTCAAAATCTTCCTCATTTACACCTTTTTGTATAAATTTTTCAACTTCTTCTTTGAACATTTTATACAATTCTTCTGGTTCATTTGATTGTCCTATTATCAAAATATGTGCATAATTTTTATCAAATTCATATTCAATACTTGGTACTGAGAAACAATTTCCCATATCATATAATTTTTTATACAGTTCTGAACTCGCTCCAATTAAAAGATTTAACAATATTTCTATTGATATATGTTTTTTTACTTTTTCTTTTTGTTCAGCTGGTACATCTTTTATACCTATTGCATAAAGCGGCTTGCTTACTTCCATATTTTGAACTGCTTTTTCTTTAACTATCTCTTTTGGTTCTTCTTCAAAAATTCTCTTTATTTCACCATTTGCTTTTTTTTCAATTAATCTTTTCTTTATTTCTTCTAATAATTTTTCTGGTTCAAAGTCTCCAGATACAACCATTGCCATATTTGATGGGTTATAGAAAGTATTATAACATTTATATAAAATATCTTTATCAATATGACTTATTGTTTCAACAGTTCCAGTAATATCAAGTTTTACAGGATGTTTTTGATACATACACTCTAATGCATTTAAATATACTTTCCAGTCTGGATAATCATCATACATCATAATTTCTTGACCTATTATGCCTTTTTCTTTTTCAACATTTTCATCTGTAAAATATGGATGTTGAACATAGTCCATAAATTCATCCAATGCCTCATAAAAGTTGTCTGTACATTCATATAAATATGCTGTATGATTGTTTGTTGTATATGCATTTGCATTAACGCCTAGTGCAGTAAGTACATCCAAACTGTTTTTACCATTTTCTTGTTCAAACATTTTGTGTTCTAAGAAGTGTGCTACACCTTTTGGTACTTCTGTAACTTCTGTTTCTCCTGGTACTATAAATTTATTATCATTTGAACCATAGTTTGTTCCCCATATAATATATTTTTTCTGGATTCCTTTTTTAGGAATTATCATTACTGTTAAGCCATTTTCTAATTTTTCTATATATAATTTTTCCTTAACTTTAGAATTTTCAATTATTTGCATCTTTTCTCGTTCTCCTCTCAAACTACATATTCTTTAGTTGGAAAAGAATTAAATTTTGATACAGTCAAAATTATAATTATTTTTCAACTAGTCCTTTAAAAAATATACAGTATCAACACTAACCTTATTAGCAACGTCAACCACCTTTTCTTTAGTAACCTCAGATATTCTCTGCATATATTGTTCAATATTACACTTACTCTTTGATAATTCCTGACTAAAGAAATATGTTATTTCAGTATCCTGTTCATCATCAATTGTTTTTATTGAAGCTATTATTCCTTTTTTAGCATTTTCAACCTCTTCATCTGTGAAGTCACCTTTTTTCATATCCTCAATTTGTTGTTTTATTATTTCCAATGCTTTTTCATAGTTCTTTATTTCAATTCCACAATTAATAAAAATGTTATTTTTAAATCTATAATAACTTGAACTTGCTGTATATGCAAGGCTTGCCTTTTCACGAACATTTTGGAATAATTTTGAATTTGCACTTCCACCAAAAATACTATTATAAATCATTACATCAAATCTTAAATTGTCGTCATCAATGTCTAAATCCATTCCTATAATAAGCTTTCCTTGTGTTACATCCATTGATTCTTGAACATCATTCTCTTTCTCTGATTTCTTTGCTATAATTTCAGGCCCATTATATTGTGGTTCTCTATCTTTTAATTTAATAATGTTTTCATTATTTTTTATTATATTTTCAGTTTTCTCGTCTATTATTCCAGATACAAAAATATCAATTTTACATTCATTTATTAATTGTTGATAATATTCATATAGATTTTTTTCATTGATGTCTTTCATATCTTCTACATATCCATATTTATAGAGACCATATGGCTGGTCTTTGTACATTTCTTCTATACATCTATCTAGTGAATATCTTGCCTTATTGTCTATCTTTCCATCTATAATTTGTTTTATATTTTCTTTTTCCTGTTCCACATATTCTTTTTTGAAACATCCATTTTCTAGATATGGATTAAATACAAATTCAAATATCTTTTCTAAAGATATTTTCAACATATTTTCCGCTTCTTGTGGTAAAAATTCATCATTTACTGTTTCTATATAAAATTTCAAAACTTGATTATCTCCTGTCTTATCAAGTCCACAGTCCAAACTTGCTCCATACATCTCTTCAAGTTTTTTGTTTATTTCTTCTTGTGTTGTTAAGTTCTTTGTACCTCTTCTTAAAACTGCAGGTATTAATGCATTTTTTGTAACATTTTCTCTATTTAATTTTGTTGTTAACATTATTGCAATCAAATTCGTTTTGAACTTTTCAGTTTTAATTGTATGAAGTTTGATTCCTTTTTTTATCTCTGTTTGTTTATATTCCACTAATTATCATTCCTTTCTTTTGCATTTCTATATCAAATTTTTTAGGGATTGGGGGACGGGTCTCCAATCCCTTTTTATTTCCATTTCTATTTTATCCCAAAAACTTTTTTTAATACAAAAAAGGCAGAAGTTCTAGATATATTACTACCATATAAACTTCCACCTTTCACTATGTAATTAAAACTTTCTTTTTCTTGCTGCCTCTGATTTTTTCTTTCTTTTTACACTTGGCTTTTCATAGTGTTCTCTTTTACGAACTTCTTGTAAAACTCCGTTACGAGCACATTGTCTTTTAAACCTTTTTAAGGCATCTTCTATATTTCCATTATTAACTTTGATTTCTGACATTTATATTCCCCTCCTTCCGGTCATACGAAAATGTATGTGGGATTTTTCTTTCTTACCCTATATACGTTACTCATTATACATTATTATGGGGTATATTGTCAATAGTTTGAATATTTTATTTTTATTTTAATTTTTCAATTATTAATACTTTAACATTAATATTTTATATGATATAATACAAAAAACAAGGAGTAAAAAATGAAAGTATTATATAAAAACAAAACAAAATACACAAAAAAAACATATGCAAAATATTTACAATTTCATCAAAATAAATTTGGAACCAAATATAGATTTATAACCATACTAATTATAATGCTATTATGTTTTTTTATTATTACAAACTTTAAGTATGCAAATAAAACTACTGGATTTATATTGTTATTGGCTTTATTAGTTTTCTGCCTTTATAGATTTTTTCAACCAATTAGTCTTGTAAAAAAAGAATTAAAAACAGAAAAGTTTGAAAAGGAAAAAGAGTTTACTTTCAAATTTTATGAAAAATATTTTACTATTTCTGATTCAAATAATTTTGAAAAAATAAAATATTGGAAGTTGTATAAAATATATGAGACAAATGATTTTTTCTATCTTTATATCAATAAAGACCATGCTTTTTTATTAGAGAAAAATACATTTACTAAAGGAGATATTTCAACTTTTTATAGATTTGTAAAAAGAAAAATTTGGTTTAAGATGATATAGAAAGAAAACGAAAAATTGATAATTTTCCGTTTTTACATTGTTTTTTCATAACGACTTGATTAAATATATTTTAATTTTTGACCTCCATACACATATTATCAATCAAATGTGTATAGTAGTCAAAGAATCATTAACAATAAATTAATACCCAGTTTTAGGCAACACCTTTTGAACATATTTCACCGGCTTAGGACTTTCCTCTACAGGCTTAATCTTTTCATTTTCAAACTCTATTTTCCTAACATTGCCATCATTGACTTTAACCTCAATTGGAGTATCATTTAAAACATATCCATCTGGAGCCTCAATCTCCTTTAAAAAATAAGTTCTAGAAGTGATTAATCCTTCAATAGAATATGGTTTTTCAGCAGAAATCCACGTAGCAATTTCATTACCATCGGCATCATATAATGCAAATTTTGCACCTTTTAGTTGTTCTTTAGTCTCTTTATCTATTTTGTATATTTGCACAAAAGTCGTTTTATTTTTAATATTAATTTCTTTCTTATAATTTTTTGTTGTACCATCTTGTTTTTTAAATGCAATTTCAATTGGTTCCTTATTTATCGCCAAACCATCTATTGTTTTAGTTTCTTCCAAATTATATGTTCCAATTGGAAGATTATTTATTTCTAATTTTCCATCTTTTGATAAATTATAATTCCCAATTACATCGCCTTTTTTGTAAATAGCAGAATGGTCTGCTTTATCCAAAATATCTTCTTTTGCCGTAAGTTTAAACTCAATTTTTGATAAATCCGAAATATCCACTAAAGACAAATCTACATCTTCTTTGTTTCTAAATACAATTTCTTTTGTTAGGTCAATGCTTGCTTTTGGTTGCTCATTTAAAACTTCTATTACCTTTATATAATCACCATCTTTGTCTTTGTCATAATCTTTTATACTAGAAATTTCAAATTGAATATTTTCTTCTAAGTCTAAAAATCCTTCTGGTGCCTCAATTTCTTCAATTTGATAATTTCCAACCGGAAGTTTAAGTGGTGTTCCTACTGTTCCTAAATCATCAAAAATACTACTAAATGAATGTTTCTTTTCTGATACTATTAAATTTTTTGAATTTGTTGTAAAAGTATCATAAGTTGTCATTCCTATTTTTTGTGTTATATACTCGCCTTTATGCCAAATAATTTCTTTTGTTGCTCTGTCTATTATGTCCTCTGTTGCTTTAATTTTAAATGATGCAGAACTTACTGTAACTAATTTTCCTGTTGCCTTATCCTTTTTTACTAATTTTAAATAACTTTCTAATTGCTCATTATTTACAACTATTCTTAATGTTTTTTGAGCATTATTTTTTATTTCTGATTCGTCTTGTGATATTGAAAATGTAAAATCTGTTGCAGTTTCATAATCATTTGGAGTGTATGTTTCTTTTACCACATATTTACCATATGGTAACATTTCTGTGTAAGCATTTCCCGTTTTGTCTGTTGTAATTTGTGAAACTGTTGGAGCTATTTTTTGTGCCTCTTGGACACGTTTTGAGTCGACTTCAACATTATTTCCATACATATCAATTCCATTCCAAATTTCTGCATATGAATATCCTTGTGCTAATGCCTTTTCCACATTACTATTAAGTTTTATTGTGAACCCCACTCCTTCTAAGCCTGGGACCACCCCTGATAGAATTTTAATTCCTGATTTGAATATATTTACTTGCCTTTTCTTAACATTGTCTTTACTTATTATTGATTTTAAAACTATTTTTGAATTTTGGTCTTTATATGATAAATCAACATTATATGTATTATTATCTAACAAATATCCTTCTGGTGCTTGAGTTTCCTTTACATAGTAATTTCCAAGCGGTAAACCTACTACATCATCTGTTGTTCCATCATTTTTTATAATTCTTGTTGCAACAATATCGTTTTTTGAATAAATCTTTTTAGTCTTTGATGCATTGTAAATATCCTCTGTTGCATAAACTTTATATTCTGCACCTTCTAAGTTACTATCTCCTTGCGCAATGTTTCCTGTTTCAGCATCTTGCTTTACAATAGTAATTTTTCCTGTTGGCTCCTCATCACCAAATTGTATATTGATATTTGCTCCGTTTTCTTTTATTTCAAAAGATAATGCATCTGTTTCATTTATTACATAACCATATGGCGCTTTGTCTTCTTTTGCTACATATTTTCCCGGAGTTAATCCTGTTACAGTAACAATCCCTTCATTATTTGTAGCATTTGTTTTGCATACAAATATATCTTGTCCATCATATTTTTGATTTGCATTTACATCTTTATAAATGTTGAATTCTGCCCCGCGAAGTGGTGTATTAGTATTTTTATCTACTTTTTTAATATTTACAGATGGAATAGTAATTTTTAAAGATGTAAAAGCCTGTGTTGCTTCAAATGGATATGAAGATAAACAATAATTCTGAGTTCCTGGAATACTTGTTGCTCCATATAAAATTGGATATGTTTTTATTGTTGCTTGTGCATTTAATTCCACTTGTATACCCTGTTTTAAATTTTCTTTTGGAATTGCTAATTTAAAACTTCCATTTCCCTTATAATTTTTTTGTTCTTGATTTTGCATATTTAATATAATTCCTTGTGTACTTGTAACTGAAAATGATGGCATTTCATTATTTCCAGAAAAATTATATTTTTGAATACAATATTCTTTTCCATTTATCTTTTCTGAATATATATCTCCATCTGATTTCATATTACATATTGGACTTACATATGCCTTGTTATTATTTTTTGAAGCATTGTATAACCTCCATATACAGTCAACAATTTCTTGTCCATTAGAATTATAAGCATAAAATTCTTCTGGTTTTCTTTGTCCTGTTACACAATATACTGCCATTTTTGTTGCTTGGTACGCATGATCTACACTAGATACTCCCATTTGCTCCGGTGTATTATAAGGAAACCCTGCCATCATAACTCTCCAGATTTTGTTATATGTTTGCGTGTCTTTCATTATAGCACTTACATCTAAATCATATACAAAATCTGTTGACGCTCCTTTTTGTTCTCTATTTAAACAATATGCGGGATAAAATTCTCCATTTTGATAATACCCTACTTTTTCAGTTACTACATATCCATTATTTACTCCTAAATCATGGGGACATTCTCCTAAAGATACTAAGTTAACCCTTTCCCCAACATTTGCTGCTTTTACACTTGAAAGTATTGGCATGAAATTGCTTAATATAAGCATTATTGCCATTAACATTATTTTTGCTTTTTTCATTTAATCACCTTTCTATTTTTTTTAATTTTTCACACAAATTTTAAAGTCAAATTAAAAATAAAAAACTTTTTATTTTGTGTGATAAAGTATATATTTTCTATTTAGTTAATATGTGCATCATTTTTCTTTTGCATTATTTTTCCAGTTTATTTTTTATGTATTTACAGTTTATAGGCGCAAAAAATAATCTTCCCTCCTTTCATTTTTTATTTTTGTTTTTTTGGATTGTTTTTTCGAATAAAATTTTTATTTTGAATTTTTGATTTTAAATTTTTAAGTCACTATTGGACTAAATAGAATACATTATTTATATCATAAAATTTTATATTTGTAAATAGTTTTGTAAATTTTTTATGTTGATTATATTATAAGAAGGTTACTATTCACAGTCCGTAAAATTATTGTTTGAACTGTGAACTGTAACCATAAAAAGATGAAGTCTCCTCCACCTTTTTATAAATTCTATATTACCTTTTAATACTATTCACCTTGAAAAATTCTTTCAAACTCATCTGCTTCAATTTTCTCTTTCTCAAGTAAAACTGCAGCAACCGCATGTAATTTATCAACATGGTCTGTAAGAATTTGTTTTGCTCTGTTATAACCTTTATCAATAATAGCCTTTGTTTCCTCATCTATTATACCAGCTGTTTCCTCTGAATATTCTTTAGATTGAGCAAAATCTCTACCTAAGAACACTTCACTTTGATCAGAACCAAGCATTAAAGTACCAATTCTTTCGCTCATACCATATTTTGTAACCATACTTCTAGCAATTTTTGTTGCTCTTTCAATATCATTACTTGCACCTGTTGAAACATCATTTAATATCAAAGCTTCTGCAACTCTACCACCTAAAAGTGATACAATATTTTCTTCCATTTCTGTTTTTGACATAAAGTTTTTGTCTTCTGTTGGTCTATACATTGTATAACCACCAGCCATACCTCTTGGTACAATTGATATTTGATGTACTGGGTCTTGTGTTTCTAAGTAATGACTTACTACTGCATGACCTGCTTCATGGTATGATACAAGTCTATTTTCTTTTTCACTTCTAACTCTTGTTTTCTTTTCAGGTCCCATAGTTACTTTAACCATAGCATCTTCGATTTCTTTCATTCCAATTTCAGTTAGATTTCTTCTTGCTGCAAGTAATGCTGCTTCATTTAATACATTTTCTAGGTCTGCACCTGCAAATCCAGATGTATTTTTCGCAATTACTTTTAAGTCAACATCATCTGCTAATCTTTTCTTTCTAGAATGAACTTCTAATATTTGCTCTCTTGCTTTAACATCAGGAGCTCCAACAACTATTTGTCTATCAAATCTTCCAGCTCTTAATAAGGCTTTGTCTAATACATCAGGTCTATTTGTTGCGGCTAAAACAATAACACCTTCATTATCTGAGAAACCATCCATTTCAACTAATAATTGGTTTAATGTTTGTTCTCTTTCATCATGTCCACCACCTAGACCAGCACC
This sequence comes from uncultured Clostridia bacterium, assembly GCA_934162615.1. Classification (GTDB taxonomy): domain Bacteria; phylum Bacillota; class Clostridia; order TANB77; family CAG-508; genus CAG-269. Next base: position 27,977 of record CAKPJK010000014.1, on the reverse strand, counting down.
TCTTTGACGTCCAACTGCATCAATTTCATCTATAAATATGATACATGGTGCATTTTTCTTGGCTTGTTCAAATAAATCTCTAACTCTTGAAGCACCAACACCTACGAACATTTCAACAAAGTCTGAACCACTTATAATAAAGAATGGTACACCTGCTTCACCTGCAACTGCTTTTGCAAGTAATGTTTTACCTGTTCCTGGTTGCCCAACTAATAAAACACCTTTTGGTATTCTAGCTCCCATGTCTGTAAATTTCTTTGGATTTCTTAAAAATTCAACTATTTCTTGTAATTCTTCTTTTTCTTCATCAACACCTGCAACATCATCAAAAGAAATTTTATTTCTATCTGCTGGTGTCATCATTCTGGCTTTACTCTTACCAAATGACATTGATTTTCCACCATTTTGTCCATTTGCTGCTCCACCCATCATAAAGAACCAGAATATAAAGAATATTATTAAAATTCCAAATGGTGTAAGTAAACCTAATATAATTGATAATACTGATTCAGAACTTTCTTCTAAAGTAAATGCTCCGTTTTTAATAAATTCATCAGTATAATTCATAAAGTTTTCCATGTTTGGAATGTTTACTTGTTTTTTTACTTTATCATCAGATAGTTGAACTGTTGCAGAAGTTCCATCTGCATCTATAACTATTGATTCTACTTTCCCTTCATTTATTTTCGCAATTAATTCTGAATATTTTAGTTTTGTGTTTGTGTTTGTCATTATTGATGACAACAATACTATAAATATTACTCCGATTATTAGCCACATTGCTAATGTTTTAATTCCGTTTTTCAAAATAATTCCTCCTTCTGCTTGTTTTTAATAATTTTACTTTTTATTTTTGTTGCAAAATTTATTAAAGTATTCGCGCTACTATCAACTATAAAAATTTTATAACACATATATTTTGGTTTTGCAAGAATTTTTGTATTACTTTTTTGTTACAAAAAACCGTTGTCTCTCTAAGTATTACGGATAGTCAACTTAGGCCAAATTTTGGTTTATAAAATAAGTTTTTTGATTTTTTAAGTTTTTTTATTATTGTATCAAATTTAAGAAATAAATTTTTTGATTTTTTACTAAAACTTTTATATTTTTATTTGGAGTTAAATATTTATTACCTATATTTTTTTCACATAATTTTATAATATCTTCTATATGTATTTTTTCTATTCCTTTTGTTGTTCCAAAAAGTCTTGATATAGTATATAGCAATAGTCTTGATTTTATAACCTTTTCTTGGTTATTAAAGCCTTTCAAATCCATCACAATTTGTTTTTTATCTTCTTGTTGTACATATTCTTTATACTTTTCTTCAACTACTTTTTCTAAATATTCATCTTCTTCTTTTACTAAATCTGATAGTCTATCCATTGTTTGAATTATATTTGGATTAAATTCCTTTTTAATAAATGGAATAACAATATTTCTTACTTTGTTTCTAGTATATACATTCTCAAAATTTGTTCTATCAATTCTTGGTTCAATTCCATTTTGAGCACAATATTCTTCTATTTCAAATCTTTCACACTCAATTAAAGGTCTAATATATTTGTTATTTTTTATTGGTTCAATTCCCTTCAAACCCGCTACTCCGCTACCTCTTAGCATATTCATAATAATAGTCTCTATCTTATCATTTTTGTTGTGAGCAATAGCAATTTTGTTTGCATTCTCTTTTTCTAAAATTTCATCAAAAAATTCATATCGTGCATTTCTTCCTGCTTCTTCTGTTCCTATTTTTTTATTATTAGCAATTTTTTGAACATCTATACTTTTTGCATAAAAAGTAACTCCTATTTTTTTGCAAAAATTTTCAACAAATTTTTGGTCTTCTATTGCTTCTTCCCTTATCATATGATTTACATGTGCTACTATTATATCAAAGTTCATATGTAGTTTTTTGTCATTTCTTATATCATTTAAAATATTTAACATAGCAATAGAGTCTGGTCCTCCTGAAACTCCAAGAACTAGCCTATCACCATCTTTTATTAAATTATATTTTTTTATTGTTTCCAAAACTTTTTCTTTCATTCTATATATCTCCTAAAAAAAACAGGATTGGGTACAAAAATAGGGATTGGGGGACGGGTCTTCAATCCCTATTTTTGTACCCAATCCCTATTTTTATTCTTCATCTCTTTTTGATAAATTAACAAATTTAGTATAACTTCCAAGCCATCCTAAATCCACAGTTCCAGTTGAACCACCTCTGTGTTTAGCAATAATAACTTCTGCAACATTCTTCTTTTCACTATCTTCGTTATAATAATCATCTCTGTATAAGAACATAACAATATCAGCATCTTGCTCAATTGCTCCGGATTCACGCAAATCTGAAAGCATAGGTCTATGGTCTGGTCTTTGTTCAACCGCTCTTGATAACTGTGAAAGTGCAATTACAGGAACGTCTAATTCTTTTGCTAATATTTTTAAAGACCTACTTATTTCTGATATTTCTTGTTCACGGCTACCATTACGTTTATTGCTTCCTTGTACCAATTGTAAATAGTCTATAACAACAAGTCCAATATTTTTTTCTAACTTAAGTTTTCTACACTTTGCTCTTATTTCCATTACTGATATACCAGGTGTATCGTCTATATAAATTCCTGTTTCTGAAAGTGGTCCAATTGCTTCGGCTAATTTTCCCCAATCTTCATCTTCTAGTTTACCAGTTCTTACTTTGTTACTATCTACCATTGCCTCACTACATAAAATTCTGTTTACCAATTGTGCTTTTGACATTTCCAAACTGAATATTGCAACTGGTGTATTTCCTCTCATTGCTGCATTTGTAGCAATATTTAATGCAAATGCAGATTTACCCATAGCAGGTCTTGCAGCAACAAGTATAAGTTCTGAACCGTGTAAACCTGCAGTTCTATAATCTAAATCAGCAAATCCAGTTGGTACACCTGTTATATGTTCTTTTCTATTATACAATTCTTCCAATTCTGTAAAACTATCAACCAAAATATCTTTTATAGGTGAATATCCTTTTTGATTTTTGTCTTGCATTATATTAAAAATCTTTTTTTCTGCACCTTCCATAATTGCTTCTACATCTTCAGTTGGGTCATATCCTAAGTCTATTATTTCATTTGCGGTTTTTATTAAATTTCTTAATACTGACTTTTCTTCTACAATTTTTATGTATTTTGTAGCATTTGCTGTTGTTGGTACTTTTTCAGGTAATTCTGCTAAATATTCAAAACCACCTACTTGTTCAAATTTTCCCATTGATTCTAATTCTGCTTTTAATGTTATTAAATCAATTGGTTCTGCTCTATTGTACAAGTTTAACATTGCTGAATATATTATTCTATTATCTTCTCTATAAAAGTCTTCTTCTTTTAAGACTTCTATACTGCTTGCCACTGCTTCTTTATCTGTAAGCATGCTTCCTATTACTGCTTGCTCTGCTTCTACATCATGTGGTGGTATTTTTCCTATATCCATTGCTATTCCCCCAATTTTTTTTTTGATTAATGTTTTATTGTAATTTGATAATATATTTTTTGTCATACCGCGTAAGCATCCAAAATTACTCAGAAATTATATCTACTTTAACTTTTCCAATTACTCCTTCAAACAATTTAATATCAACAGTGATTGTTCCTAAAGTTTTTATTGTTTCTTTTAAATCAATTTTCTTTTTATCAACTTTTATTTGATATTGTTTTTCTAAGTTTTCTGCTATTTCTTTTGAAGAAACTCCTCCAAATATTTTTCCATTTGCTCCTGATTTTACTTTTATTTTTAATAAAATTTTTGATAGTTTATTTGCTATTCTTTCTGCTTCTTCTTTTTCTTGTGATTTTTTAAATGCTTTTGAGTCTTGCATTCCTTTTAATTTGCTCATGTTTTCTGCATTTGCTTCTACTGCTAAATTTTTTGGGAATAAAAAGTTTCTAGCATATCCGTCTGATGCGTTTATTACTTGGTCTTTTTTTCCTACTCCTTTTATATCTGCTTTTAATATTACTTTCATTAAAATCACAACCTTTCGCTTTTTTCTAACTTTGTATATTTTACACTATTTTTGAGGATTTTTCAACCGAACAACATAAGTTTTGTTTAAATAAATTATTAGTTGTTACAGTTTGCAAAATATTTACCAATACATATTGTATTTATATATAAATTATAGTACAATATTTTTGTCATTTTTATTCCTCTAATTTTAAAAGAAAGGAGGATGCAATACAAATGAAAAAAATCCTTAAAATTTTAATTAAACTTTATGTTATTAAATCTCTTAAAGACATTCTAAAAATGTTCGATTAATACATAAAGTAAAAAATACTAGAGTTTGCCGACTCTAGTATTTTTGTCATTTTTACAAATAAAAATTCCCTTAAAATTTTATTTTAGAAATGAGTTTTCATTTTCTAATCTATTATAATAGTTAACTTCCCATTTCTCTTTAACCATTATATTATATATTTTTATATTTGTAAAGATATTTTTTATATTTTTTGATTAAATCCTTAATTTTCTATCTCTGTAAAATATTCATTAATTCTAATAATCAATTCCTGTTTAACCTCTTCAATAGTCATTCCCTCAACCTGAGCGCCAGCCAAAGTAATATGACCACCACCACCAAGTTTTTCTAAGATAACTTGAACATTTATATCTCCAATAGAACGACCACTAATGCAGATTTTTTCACCAGTATCCCCTAAAACAAATGACGCAGTAACATCACTTATTGTAAGTAATTCGTCTGCTGCCTTAGCACACAATAAACTGATATCTTTAGATTTTTCATTGTCACATAAAGCAATTGCTATTGAATCATTAACGATTTCTGCTTTTTTAACTATATCTGCTATTTTATTAAATGATTCTAAGTCACTTTGGAACCATTTTTTAACTCTTATAATGTCAACACCACATTTACGTAAATATGCTGCCGCTTCAAAAGTTCTTACACCTGTTTTAAATGTGAAACTTTTTGTGTCCATCATAATTCCCGCATATAGTGCTTCCGCTTCTATTTTCTTTAATTCAACATTAACTTCTGCATATTGTAATAACTCTGTTACAAGTTCTGCTGCAGATGATGCATACACTTCTTGGAATGTTAGTGTTGCATTTTCGATATAGTCTGCACTTCTTCTATGATGGTCTATTATAACTATTTTACTAGCCTTTTTCAATACTTCTTCAGATTCAACATAAGTAACTTTATGAGTGTCCACAACTACCAATAAAGTGTCTTCATCTATGTTTTCCTCTGCAACTTCTTTGCTAATTATTACATCCTCATATTCTGGCTCCTCTTTTAGGCTCTCCATAAAATTCTGCAATGCTGGTCTTTTATTTGAAATAATATATGCATTTTTGTCAAGACTCTTAGCAAGTCTATATACACCTATTGCAGACCCTATTGCATCTATATCAGGATTTGTGTGTCCCATAACCATTACTTTGCTTGATTCTTTTATAAGATTCTCTAATGCATGTGCTACAACTCTTGCCTTTACTTTAGTTCTCTTTTCAACTTCTTGTGACCTACCACCAAAGAATTTATAAATATCATTTTGTCTTACAACTGCTTGGTCTCCGCCTCTACCTAGTACAATGTCCATTGCAGTTTGTGCAGATTTATATTTGTCTTTATCAACTTCGCCTTCATTTGAAATTGCAATACTTAATGTGAATTGTACTTTTTGTTTTGGGTCCAAGTCCTTTATTTTATCCAATATACTGAATTTGTCTTCTTTTATTTTTTCCAAATATCTTTGTTCAAAAATATAAATGTACCTATCTCTGTCTGATTTTATCAATATCCCATTTGTTTCATTTGTCCATTCATAAATTACTTTATCTATTTCTGCAATATATTGTGCTTTTTCTTCACTTTCTAGCATTTGCATATTTTCTTCATAGTTGTCTATCATAATAATTCCAACACATGATTTTGAATCATTATATTCATTTTGTAATTTGATATTTTCTGTTTCGTCTATAAAGTACAAAATTGCCATATATTCATTTTTTTCATTTTTTGAATATCTTTTTGAATTGACAAATTTTCCTACCATTCTGTATTGTCTTTTATTTACTTGGATATTTTTTAATATTGATTTGTCTGTACTATTTTTTTTGTTTTTGATTTCGTCTTTTAAATCGTATATTAAATCATTTACAAAAGTGTTTATATCTATATCTTCGAATTCTGTTGCAAATTTTGAACTTTTCCATACTACATTTCCGTCTGTTTCTAATATGATTAGTGGAAATGGTGAGTTTATTAAACTTGTTTTTGCTGCAGAGTCTACTGTTAATGTTAAGTCTTGCAATGTTTCTGATATTTCGCTTTTTCTTTTATTGTTTGCGAAGTATGTGTATCCTAGTATTAGTGCATATAATATTACTGATGGTATTATTAGTATTTTGTTTTGCCAGCTAATTCCTATTAGTAAGATTAATATTATTACTAAGTATATTTTTGTTCTTGATACTAAGTTATCAAAGATTTTTTTGTTACTTGTTTGCATAAATCTCTCCTTTTACATATTCTATTTTACTTCGATTTTGGAGATTTGTCAATATTGTTTCACTTTAGAGTTGATTTAAACTAAAAAAGTTGTTATTGAGGCTGAGACCCTTTAACAACTTTTATTTATATATATTTCACTGTAACTTTAGTATTTATTTTTGATTCATTGAATTGCATAATAATAGTTTCGTACCATTGTTATTACCAATATATCAAATATGAAATAGCATTATTATTTGTTATCATTATTATATTCTCTTACATTATATATATTTTTTTAAATATTTATATATAAAATTGGTCTAAATCCAATTGTTTTCCAATTACTATCTGTTTTATTGGAATCACGAATCCCAGTATAATAGTTACTTAAATCATAGTTACTCCCCCTAAGAACACAAGGATAAAAAAAGTTATCAAACATATAACTTGAAGTTTCTGTTGTCCACTCTACTACATTACTTGCCATATCATACACATTACATACTAAATCTTTTTTCCCACTATAATCAGGTGCATTCGTTCCTTTAATCGCAAGCGAACCAATATTTACACTTGATTTTCTTGAATATTTATCTTCACCACAATTTTGCAAAAATAGTGTTGCTGTATCCCATGCATAACTATTCATTAAGTCACTTGTAAATTCAGATTTATTATACATTGCTTTTGTTTTTTCAGCAGCAACAGATTGCGTAATATTATTCCATACTTCATCATTTCCAATTTCTGTTACAATTTCATCTTTATTTTTTCTTGCCTCATATCTCCCAACATAATATCCTTTATTAGCAATTACACTATTTCTAAAACTATATATATCTTTTGCAACTACATTTCCTTTTTCGGATGATTCCAATTCCTGAAAATGATTTTTTATAACATTTTCTCCTTGTATTGTAGCATTTCCATTTTCATCAAATGTATATCTATTTAGATTAATTTCAACAATTGATCCATCATCTTTTTTTATATTTTCTATAGGTATCCAAACAAATTGGCTTCCTGAAGTTGCTCCTGTTGTTGCATCTTCTATTACAATTCCTTTATCAACCGTTAATGTATTATTTGTATCTTCATTTACAACAATTTTAAATCCTGCCGGTACTACTATTTTGTTTCCATTTTTGTCATGCAATTCTACATTTTCTGTCTCACTTAATACAATGTTTGCATTTGCAGTTGTTAATTCTTCTGAGGTATATTTATTCAATTCCTTTTCATATTCGCTCAATGTTTGGCTTTGTTCTTTTTCCGCATTTTGTGTTTTCTCTTTTGCTTCTTTTCCCTTTTGAAATATTCCCGTATTTGTTAATGCAGATATTGATATTCCGGCAAGTATTAAAAGTATAATTATCGTGATCACTAATGCAACCAGTGTTATCCCGTTTTCTCTCATTTTCTCTCATTTTCTTTGTTTCTTTCAAATTCTTCATAAAAATTCTCCTTTTCTCTTGTGATAATCTAATTATATAACAATTTGTTTTAAAACGCAATATAACATTTTGTTTTATTTTATAATTTTTTTAGATTTTATTTCTAGTTATTATTACCAACTATACAAATTTTTATGAGGAAGGATTTTAAAAATGGAAACACGAATAAAAAATTTAAGAGAAGATAATGATTATACTCAAAAACAAATTAGCAAATTTCTTAATATTTCACAGGTTGCTTACTCCTACTATGAGTTAAACAAAAGAAGTATTCCTTTAGAACTGCTATGTAAATTAGCAGATTTCTATAATACAAGCGTTGATTATCTATTATACAGAACAAATATCCGCACTCCTTATAACGACATTTCTATCATAAAAAATCAAATAAAAATTCAATAACAATATAATATCACCCACCATTTGCACAAAATCAAGAATAATATTGTAATCATTTTACACAAAATCAAAAATAATATCATTCAAGATTTACACAAAATCAAGAATAATATTATTTTTATTAAACTATCTCAAGATAGTATATTATTTATTTTCATCATTAATTACATTAGTACTTAAAACTGCCTCTTCCTTATTTTGCTCACTATCCTCTTGTTTTTTAACAGCATCTGCTATCATAATAAACTTAACCTCGCCATCATTATCGCCATCAAGCATTGTGAAATTATTATAATCTTTAGATAAATCAGTTAATTTTTTGACTCTTGTAGTTAAATCTTTAACATCACCATTAATATAATTACAAATTTTCTTAATTCCCTCTTCATTAAATGTTTTTATACCCTCTGCTAAAGTTGTTGCTCCATCATTAACTTGATTTGTTCCATTTGCTAATGTTGTAGCACCATTATTTAATTCTGATAATCCTGATGTCAATTGATTTAAGCCATTCCCTAAAGTGTTCATTTGAGAAACAACTTGATTTGTAAATGTCTTTTTAGCTTGATTTCCAACTTGTTTTGCTACTGTTGTTGAAGTTTGCATTGCTGTTGTAGTTGCAGTACTTTGAGCGGTTATTAAAGCGGTTGTTACTGCTGTTTGTGTTGCTATTTGTTGTGCAGTTTCAATAGCAGTTGTTTCTGCTGTTTGTATTGCAACTTGTTGTGCTACATTTAAAGCAGTTGCTACTGCAGTTTGTTCTGCTGTAGTTTTTGCTGTTGCTAAAGCAGTATTTACCGCTGTTTGTGTTGCTGTGCTTTGTGCTGTTGCAATAAGTAATTTTTTTTCAGCTTCTGTTAATGCTGGATATCTTGCTTGTGCATTTGTTATTATTGTAGTTTTTTGTGCTTCTGTCAATCGTGCTCCTTCTTTTGCTTTTTCTGTGATTTGTGTTTCTTGATCTTTTGTTAAAACTGCCCCTTTTTTTGCTATAGTTGTAATTTGTTCCTTTTGATCATCTGTTAATTTAGCTTTTGCAGCCGCTTGTGCTTTTATTTGAGATTTTTGTTCTTCTGTTAAAACTGCACTTGTTTGCGCTTGTGCTTTTATTTGAGCCTTTTGTTCATCTGTTAATTTGCTACTTTCGGCTGCTTGTTGTTTTATTGATTCTAAAGTTTTTCTATCTAATGCTTCTGACTTATCATTTTTTAAACTTTGTGTTGATTTTGCAACTTCTGAAGATATTGTTTGTGCACCATTATATGCTGTTGTAACACCATCTTTTAAAGTATTTGCACCTGTTGCTAATTCTGTAGTTCCATCTTTTAATGTGTTAGCTCCATTTTGAATTTGATTCATTGAAGTTTGTAATGTATTTACTTGACCATAAATATCATCCAAATTATCAAAAACTTTTAAATCATCTTCTTCTAAAACTTTAGGTGTAACATAAGACATTATGCTGCTTGTTTCGAAATTTGTTGCATCCATTGTAATTTCTACACTACTTGGAATTTCAACTTCGTCATCAGATAATCCTAAACTTTCTTGTAGACCTGGCATAGCCATACCAACTACAGCAGTTTTTGAACCATCATCAACAACTTTACCTGAAGAAACTTCTATATTTTTTGCATTTTCGTTTTCTATTATAGTTCCTGCAACAACTACAAATGGTACATACATTTTAACTTTTTTACCATTTATATCAACAGTTCTTTCCTCTTTATTTGTATATTGTAATGTAATCTTAACTTTACCACTTTTTCCAGCAATTTCGTTTGCAGAAAGTTCTTTTCCATCTAACTCATATTTAACATTACATTCAATTGGTAACTCTTTTGAAGATTCACCTTGATAATAAATATCGTTTTTATTAGCATTCCATACAAATTTGTTACCATCTTGTGTATAATTTTCGTCTCCACTTGTATTTTTTACATTTAATAAATCTGATAAATCATTAATTAAATCTGCATTTTCAGTATTTTTAATATGTGTACTTACTATTGTTTTATAATTTTTTCCATTACTGTCCATTTTTGAATAAACAGTTTCATCTTTTGTGTAAGCAAATACAGGAAGTGTGTATCCAACCATAGAGCATAACAATGTACCTGAAATTATTTTTGAAATTACTTTATTATTCATTTTTTATACCTCCAATTTTATTATCCACTAAGTTGAAAAATTTCAAATTCGCCACTTTACACAGCCAAAATTGTAATTATTTTTCAACGCTTTGTTTCATCTTTAAAGTCGTCTTGCAAATCATCTTATCAAACAACAATAAGAATGCTGGTAATACCATAATAACTGTAAACATACTTATAATTGCACCTCTAGACATAAGCGTACATAATGATGCAATCATTCCAATTTTTGAAACAACACCAACCCCAAATGTTGCACCAAAGAAACATAATCCACTAACAATAATTGAACTTATTGATGTTCCTAATGCTTCTGAAACCGCTTCTTTTTTGTCTTTTCCTTCTTTTCTGAAATTGATATATTTTGTTGTTATCAAAATTGCATAATCTATTGTTGCACCTAATTGAATTGTTCCAATAACTATTGAAGCAATAAATGGCAAAGTAGTATTTGTATAAGTTGATATTCCCATATTTAGGAATATAGCAAATTCAATTACCACCATCAAAATTACTGGTAAAGAAATTGATTTTAAAACAAATATCATAATTACAAATATAACTACAATTGAAACACTATTTACACTATTAAAATCATGGTCACTAATTTCAACTAAGTCCTTCATTAATGGTCCTTCACCTGCAAGTAAAGCACTATCATCATACTCTTTAATTATTGAATTGATTTTATCAACTTGTTCATTCAACTCATCTGTTGCAAGTTCATATTTTGAACTAATTACAACTAATTGATATTTATCATTTTCAAGCATTGACTTAATACTATCTGGTATTACTTCTTCTGGAATTCCATTATCTGCAAGTGATGAATATCCTAAAGCAAATTCAACTCCATCTAAGTCTTGAATTTTATCTAACATCTCATTTACTTTGTAACTTGGAACATCTTTACTTACTAAAGCAAGTTCAGTTGAAACCATATTGAACTTGTCTTCCAAAGTATTTGATGCTTCTATACTTGGCAATGTTTGTGGTAGTGTTTTGTTTAAATCATAATAAACACTTATTTTTGAATAACCATAAACTGCTACCGGTAATATTACTAAGAATGCAACAATTATTGCTTTATAATGTTTAATATTAAAGTTTTTCCATTTTTTAAATCTTGGTAATATTTCTTTATGTTTTGTTTTTTCAATAGCCTTATCAAATATCAATAACATTGCTGGTAACACTGTAACAACAGAAACAACTCCTAAGAATACACCTTTTGCCATTACAATTCCTATATCTTTTCCAAGTGTTAAGTTCATACTGCAAAGTGCTAAGAACCCTGCTATTGTAGTTAAAGAACTTCCTACAACTGATACCAATGTTTTTGATATTGCATGAGCCATTGCCTCATCATTATCACTATAATTTTGTTTTTCTGCTTTATAACTGTGGTATAAGAATATCGCAAAATCCATTGTTACACCAAGTTGTAAAACAGCACTAATTGCTTTTGTTATATAAGATATTTCTCCTAAGAAAATATTTGAACCCATATTATATAAAATTGCAATTCCTATGCTTGCTAAAAGAAACACTGGCGCTAAATATGAGTCTAATGCAAATTGTAAAACTAACATACATAAGATTACTGCTATAACTACATATATTGTGATTTCTGAATTAGCAATATTTTTTGTATCTAGTACTAAAGCAGACATTCCACTTATTTTACATTGTTTATCAGCAATTTTCCTTAATTGTTCTATTGATTCTAATGTTTTGTCTGAAGAAATTCCTTCTTTGAAAGTTACTAAAATTGCTGTATCTCCATCTTTATATGCTATATCTTTTACTTCGTCTGGTAGCATCTCTTCTGGAATATTTGAACCAAGTAAATCTGCCACACTTGCTACTTTTTCTACATTATCTAGTTCTTTAAATTTGTCCTCTAATTTTTGAATGTCTTTTGTACTCATATTTTCTGTAATTACAATTGAATATGAACCCATATTAAATTCGTTTGTTAGTATGTTTTCACCTTTAACTGTATCTACATCATCTGGCAAATATGCCAATATATCATAATTGATTCTTGTTGCTTGCATTCCTATAAATGATGGTATTAGTAACAATAATGCAATTATGAGAATAATCTTTTTATGCTTACATATTTTCTCCGCAAATTTTAACATTTTTGAACTCCTTTCAAATTTAGGGATTGGGGGACGGGTCTTCAATCCCTATTTTTTTTCGGGATTGAAGACCCGTCCCCCTAATCCCGATTTTTTATGACCGTTAGTCATTTTTATATAATACTACTTTTATGACCATTGGTCAATGCTTTTTTCAAAATTTATATAAATTTATTGACCGAAAGTCAAATTTATGCAATAATATTAATATATAAGATATAAAATTAATTTTTTATATTTTTTAGGAGGACAGAGCAACTATGAAAAATGATAAAGAAGAAAAAGAAAACAGACTACTAAACACAGCGTTCAAATTATTTACCGAAAAAGGAATAAAAGATACATCAATACAAGAAATAGTTGATAATGCAAGTGTTGCAAAGGGAACATTTTATCTTTATTTTAGAGATAAATACGAAATACGAGACATTTTAATTGTAAAAAAATCTCAAAAATTATTTTCTGATGCATTAAAATCTTTAAGAAAAAATTATATATCAAATTTTTCTGATAGTATTATTTATATAATAAATTATGTAATAGACGAATTAACTAAAAATCCTTTACTTTTAAAATTTATTTCTAAAAATTTATCTTGGGGTGTTTTTAGTAAAACAGTTTTAAATTTGCATGATAAAGGTGCTGATGATGAAGATTCTGTTTATGATTTGTTTATTAGGGGTATTGAAGAGAATAATATAAAATTAAGTAATCCTGATGTTACTTTGTTTATGATTATTGAACTTGTTGGCTCTACTTGCTTTAATTCTATTTTGTATAAAGAGCCTTTACCTATTGAAGATTATAAACCATATCTGTATAGAACTATTCGTAATTTGATTAAAGATGAGGAAATTAAAAAATAATTTAATTCTTTATCCAGCAACTCTAAAAGATATAACGAGTACTTAAATTCTCATTACATCTTTTTTATTTTCATATGTTAATTTTTATATTTTTAGCATCCTCTTTCCTTATAGCAATAATAGTACCTCTAACAAGAAATGCTCTTGGATCTCTAGATGGACTTATTAATATAGGCGTAATTTCTGTTCCTTTAACAAGCCCCATATCTAGTAATCTTCTTTTTATTCCTTCATCACATTCAATTTTATTTATTTTTCCACTTTTATTTAATGGTAATTGATTTAAGTTTTCTATTTCCATATGTGTTCCTCCAAAATACAATTTCCTACTATATTATATTTTGTCGAAATATAAATGTGACAAACTATCTTTTATGCTCTCTTTCCAAGTTTTCTGCATCTAAGTTCATTTCTTCTTTAACACATTGAATAATTTGGTCTTGTGATAATTGATTTCCTTTTTCTTTCAATTCTCTTAATAATTTTTCTCTAACCTCATTTGCAGTAAATACCTCTTTTATTTGTTCTTCACCTTGATCATTTTCGTAATTTAATATTTCCTGTACATAATATTCCAAATCAAAATGTTCATGTGTTACTGTGTTTTCATCTCCATCAAAGTCCTTTACATCCTTTGGTTTACATCCTTCATCAGTATGTTCTTGTATTTCATCTTGAACTTTGTCACCTTGATATGTACCTCTATTTTTATTCATTATTTCTCTTGTTTCAACAGGAATAACTTGTGTTTTAGATGTTTCTATTTGAATTCCGACATTTTCGTTTTCTTCTTTTGTTTTTTGATATAAGAACATATTAACATTTCCCATATCATTTTCACATCCTATGCTCATTCCATTTGATTTTCTAGTATATACAGAAACATCTTTATTGTCTCTTGTTGCCGTACTATCTGCTCTAACCTTAGTTTGATTTCTTGTTGCTCCATTTCCAACTGATTTGTCCATTTCGAATTCATCGTTTAACACTGTTGCAGTTCCATCGCTTTTTACTCCTACTAATGAATATGTCGTATTATTCTTTTTAGTTCCTGGAGTAATTTCTTCTACGTTTTCTGAATATACAACATACATACTTTCATAGCCTTTTAAATCTAAACGATTTCCAAGGGTTTGCTTTCCGTCTACTTTTTTATTTAAATCAACTTTTTGTATTCCATTTACTTTTATTTTTTCTGTTTGCTTTTTATTCAATTTATTTTTCTTTTCTTCTGGTTCTTTTTCTTCTTGCTCTTCTCGTTCTTCAGAAAGTTCTTCTATTTCTTGCTTATCCATATCTTCTATTAATTTTTGGACTTCCTCTTCTGCAACGGGTCTTCCAAGATGTGCTGATAAAATTTCTGCCATCTCTTTTGTTTGTAATTTGTTCATAGAATTTTTTTCTATTTCTTCCTCTGGTGTTGCTTCTAACAATTCGTTTATTGCTTTCATTTTGTCTGGTTCAGAAATTGCAAATGTGTTGTTATATATAATTTGATTGTTTCCTAATGTTCCTGCTATGCATTTGTTTCCTAAATAATAGTTTTTTTGCTCTGTTGTTCTTTCTTTTCCGTTTTCGTCTTTTTCTGTTATTTCTTTTTCTACTATGAATACTACGTCTGCTCTTTTTTGCCCATTTATTTTGTCGTTCCATTCTGCTGAACCTACGAGTTTTATGTCTTTTATTTTTATTTTTTTGTTTTCTGTTTGTTGCTTTAAGATGTCGTTTTCTATTGTGTCTCTAAAGCTTTCTTCTAGTTTTAATATGTTTTTTTCTTTTTGATTCATATTAATTTCCCTCCTAGGATTTTATTGTTTGTGTTTTTTTGTTTTTTGCGTTGTTTACATTGTTTGCCAAAAGCTAAAAAATCACTCTTTTCTAGAACTTATTATATCACATTGATATTATTTTTTCTAGATTTTAGAATGATTTTTGTAATATTACTGACCTATAAAATTTAATATTAATTTAAAAATAAAGTTATTCTTAATCCACTTCCATTACCGCCACTGTTCATATTAAAATCACTACGCTGGCCTGCAGGACTAAAATTTGTAAATCTTCCCCCTCGTAATACTACCGGTTCATCAGTACTTGAATCATTAATATTTGGTTTTACTTCTGTTGTAAATTCAGCAACATTTCCTCCCATATCATAAATATTGCATTTTGGAGTTGTTTTTCCAGTTAAAAGTCTTTGTTCTGTTCCAGCCGTTTTTGTTTTTCCATCATATATTACAGTTTTGTCTACCCAATTTTCATTGTATTTATCTTCTCTTTTTTCTGCATAATTCGGAAATCCATTATTTTGTATAAAATTAATAGCCGTATACCAAGCATAACTTGAACATAAATACGTTGTTGCATTTGATCCTCCACCTATTTATTTTGCTACTCCATATGCAGTGCTCCAGTTAATATCTGTTCTAGGTGTTTGATTTGCTTGTATAACTTCTGCACCATCATAACCTCCTACTTCATATCTTCCTATATAATATCCACCATTTTTACTTACACTCTCTTTTTCTTTTTTTACTTGTGCTATTATTTCATTAACAACACCATAAGTTAGTTCATTATTACTATAATTTTCTGGACAAGTTAAGGTCAATTCATCTTTTGACGCACTAGTTCCATTATCATTTTCTACATCCCACTCTGTTCTTTTATACTGTAATTGCATTTTCGAATCTTCAGTTGTACATGGTACCCATACATATTCATTGCCTCTATCATCTTCTATAACTATACCTTTTTCTACTGTCATCGCATTATTGTATCATCATTTACTACAATCTTATACCCTGCCTGAACAACAATTTTATTTCCATTTTCGTCGTGCAATTCTGTCGTTACATCAAAAAAATTATTTATATTTGACGACAAATCAGCAGATGTATATTTATTCAATTCTTTTTCATACTCACTTAATGTTTGACTTTGTTCTCTTTCTGCATTTTCACTTTTTTCTTTAGCCTCTTTCGCCTTTCCAAATAGTCCCGTATTAGTTAATGCAGATATTGATATTCCCACTAATATCAACAAAATCACTATTGTTATTACTAATGCTACAAGTGTTATAGTGTTTTGTTCTTTAAGTTTTTTCTCATTTTATCTCTCCCATCTTTTGTTTATTTTACAGTTTGTTCCTGCATTTTATTTTATCATATCATTTTTTTACATTTCAATATTTTTGACACTATTTGTATGTCTTTTTTATATACTTTTTGTATATACATTATATTGTTTAAATTTTAGCAATACAGCTTTTAATAATATACGCAAAAAAATGCTTTAAACATATACTTGTCTAAAGCATTTTTTATTTTTATAAGTATAAAATTGGACGGAAACCTATATCTTCAGTACTAAGAAAAGTATTGTGATAATTACGATTTGTTGTATAAGTATTATTATAAGAGTAATTGCCTCCTCTATAAACACAAGGATAGATAGAATCGTCAGATGTCTCTGCCGTCCATTCACTTAAATTACTCGCTAAATCATATACATTACATGCATTATCTCTTGTTCCTATATAATTTTGTTCATTTGTTCCTTTTACAGCAAATGAACTATTTACACTTGTTTTTCTTGAATATTTTTCTTCTCCACAACTTTGTAAAAACAATGTGGCAGTATCCCATGCATAACCATTTATTAAGTCACTTGTAAAATTAGAGCTATTATACATATTTTGTGTCTGTTGTGCGGCTTGTGACTGTGTTACATAATTATATACTTGATCTGTTCCTTTTTCTGTTATTTGTGTTAAAGTATCTTCCTTATTACTTCTTGGAGTTGTTGTTCTTGCTTCATATCTACCTATATAGTATCCACCATTTGCTAATACACTATTTTTAAAATTTGTTATATTTTTGGCAATTGATTTTCCTTCAATATTTTTTAATGTTGATTTATCACTTGCATCTTCTTCTACATATTTTCCAGCATATGCGCTTTCTTTTCCTGTTGTTTCATCGAAGTCATATCTTCCTAATTCAATTTCTGTCTTTGAACCATCAGCTTTTACTATATTTCCAACCGGTATCCATACAAATTGACTTCCTTTTGTTGCTGCATCTGTTGCATCCTCTATAACAATTCCCTTATCAACTGTTTTGGCATTATTTGTATCATCGTTTACAACAACTTTAAACCCTGCTGGTAAAGTAAAAATATTGCCATTCGCATCTTTTAAAATTGTATTTTCTGTCTTGCTTAGTACTGTATTTATTTTATCGCCTGTTAATTCTTTTGCAACATATTTATTCAATTCTTTCTCATACTCACTTAATGTTTCCCTTTGTTTCTCTTCAGCATTTTCACTAGCTTTTTTTGCTTCTTTTGCCTTTGCAAATATTCCCGTATTAGTCAATGCAGATATCGAAATTCCTGCCAAAATAAGCAAAATTACTATCGTAATCACCAATGCCACAAGTGTAATAGCATTTTGTTTTTTCAATTTTCTCATTTATATATCTTCCTCCTTTGTAAATTTTTTACAATTTATTATAAAATTATACATGTAAAAATAATACATACAATATTATGTATGTCATTTTATATTTTACAAATACCAAAAATAAAAGTCAATACTTTTATCAAATTTTGTCATATTTAAATACGATATTTATCATTTTTAAAATCATTCACAAAAATAGTATAAAATATTATAGTAATATATAGAAAAGAGGAAAAATCATGGAAAAAACAAACATAACAAAACACATAGGAAACAAATTTCAAGAATATAGATTAAAAAATAACTTAACACAAAATCAAGTTGCAGAAATAACTGGGCTAGAACCACGACATATCAGCCAAATAGAAAGAGGACTTTCAAAAGGAAGTATAGATACTTTGCTAAAACTATGTAATGCCTATAAAATTACACCTGATATTATTTTATACGATTTATTAGATGAAGATTTAAAAAAAGATGTTTCAATATACGCAGAAAAATTCAAAAAATTGAGTCAAAGAGATAAAAAAAGTATACTACATTTTATTGATTATTTTCTTTCAAGGTAAAAAACTTATAAAAAAATTTATAAGTTTTTTAAATCGTTTCCATATTTTAATCCCAACGAATATGCTAGTGCAAAATAATATTCTTCCACTTCATAAAATAACTGTATAACTTCATTAAATTTAGACTTTTGCTTATCATCAAAAAGTAATTCAATTTCATCTATTAAATCGTATAATTTTTCATACTTTTTATTAAAATCCTCACATTCTTTTAGTTTATCCATTCTTTCGTTTATAAGATTTGTAATAAATTTATAATCTCCATTTTCAAAAAATTCAATTTTTTTATCCATTTTTAACGCCCTTCTTTCAATCTTTTATATTCTATATTTTAGTATATCTAATTTTATTTATTTTAGTCATTTTAAATTTATATATAAATGTTTATATATTATTAAACAATATTATACTTTTTATCGCAATATATGTCAATATTTATTTTGAAGTAAATACGATTTAATTTTACCTTTATTTGGTATTGACACATATACTATTATATACTAAAATAAAATATAGAGTTAAATAATTTATTTCACTAAAGGAGAACTATGGAAAATTTATTAGAAAAAATTTATGCAGACAATGAATTTATATATATAATTAAAGATTTGATAGAAAATGAAACAGTTCAAAAAATGAAAAATTATAAGCAACATTATGAAACAACATGTTTTGAGCATTGTTTAACCGCATCATACTACTGCTACAAAATTTGCAAAAAATTTGGTCTGGATTACATATCTTGCAGTAGAGCTGCCATGTTACATGATTTGTTTTTATATGATTGGCGAAAAAGAGAAAATGGTAGAAAGGGTTTGCATGCTTTTACACACCCAAGAACTGCATACGAAAATGCTTCTAAGTTGTTTAATTTGAATAATAAAGAAACTGATATTATTTTAAAGCATATGTGGCCAGTTACTTTCTTTTCTTTTCCAAAATATAAAGAGAGTTTTGTTTTGACTTTAGTCGACAAGTATTGTGCTTTAAATGAATCACGCGATGAAATTTATAACCGTTTTTGCCAGAAAAAAGCTTTTAGATATGCTTACGTATTTTTATGTTTATTATTTATAAAAGTTTAAAAGTGAGACACTTACTGTCCCACTTTTTTTATTATTCTGCTTTGTTTTCTGCTTTTTCAGCAACTGGAGTTTCAACAACTTCTTCTTTAACTTCTTCAGCAGCTGGTTCTTCTACTAAATCTTCTTTAATAGTAATTTCTCTATTTTCGATTCTAGCTCCAACCATTTCTTTAGTTTTAGCAGCTTTACCTACTCTGTCTCTTAGGTAGAATAATCTAGCTCTTCTTGCTTTACCTACTCTAACTAATTCAACTTTTTCAACTAATGGTGAATGGATTAAGAATGTTTTTTCTACACCAACACCGTAAGATGTTTTTCTTACTGTAAATGTTTGGTTAACTCCTCCACCTTGAACTTTAATTATAATTCCTTCGAAAACTTGGATTCTTTCTTTGTTTCCTTCTTTAATTCTAACATGTACTTTTACTGTATTACCAACTTTTAATTCTGGTATTTTATTCTTAAGTTGTTCGTGTTCTATTGATTTAATAATATCCATTTTAGAATTTACCTCCTTCTTTTATTTTGAGCGGTGCCTACTTGGTTTGGCACGTCATTTCTATTTTTTCTAAAATCTTCTTATCCTCATCAGATAAATCAACTTTTTCCAAAAGGTCTGGCCTTTTTTCCAAAGTTCTTTTCAAACTTTGCTCTCTTCTCCATTTGTCAATCATTTGATGGTTACCTGAGCGTAATACTTCTGGAACTTGTTGTCCTTCAAAAACTTCTGGTCTTGTATATTGTGGATATTCTAAAAGTCCTTGTGAAAATGATTCTTCTGTTGTTGAACCATCCTTCAAAACTCCTTCTACATATCTACTTACAGAATCGATTAATACCATTGCTGGTAACTCTCCTCCTGTTAATACATAATCTCCAATTGAAATTTCTTCGTCAACTATGCTGTCCAGTACTCTCTGGTCGATTCCCTCATAATGACCACATAGAAGAATTAAGTGTTCTTGTTTTGATAGTTCCTCTACTTTTTTTTGGTCTAATTTTTTTCCTTGTGGCGACATATAGATAACTCTTGTTTTTGCTGATTTTTCAACATTTTCTGTATTTTCTGTTTTCTTTGAATTTGTAACATTCCTTACATCTTCAATATTTGAAATAACAGATTTATATGCATCATAAACAACATCTGGTTGAATTACCATTCCAGCACCACCACCATAAGGAGTATCATCAACTTTTTTGTGTTTATTTTTTGAAAAATCTCTAATATTTATTAAATTAACATTTATTAGTCCTTTTTCTTTTGCTCTTCCAATTATGCTCTCATTTAAAATATTGAACATTTCTGGAAAAAGTGTTAAAACATCAAATTGCATTTATTTTATACCCCCATAACAACGCCAAACGGCAGTCATTTTTTTAAACTAGACCTTTAAGCAAATGTGCAACTATCTTCTTTTCTTCTAAATTAATTTCTTTAATTACATCAGATATTGCAGGCAATAATAATTGTTTTCCAAGTTCGTCTTTTACAACATATATGTCACAACTTCCACTATTAAAAACATCATCCAATTTTCCAAGCAATTTGCCTTCATCAGAATAAACATCTAATCCAATTAAATCGACAATATAATATGTACCTTCTTCAAGTTCAGGTTCATCTTGTCTATTAACTTTCAAATATGAATTACGCAACAATTCTGCATCTTCCACTCTGTCTATCCCTTTGAATTTAATTAATACCATATCTTTATGATATTTTACTTCTTCAATTTCATATTGTTTTTTAGTTTTATTTGATTCAACATATACTTTTTCTAAGTCATCAAATCTGGTTATATCATCTGTAAAAGGTTTGACTTTGACAATTCCTTTTATTCCAAATGTATTAACTATTTGACCTATTTCTAAAAATTCTTGCATTAAACTATTTCCTTTTTTATAAATTTAAATTTGGAAAAATTGTTATTTGGCTTATGCCAAATGGCAATTTTTTTTCAAATTTCTAATCAATAAATTCTACAGAAACTTTCTTATGTTCTCTAGCACCAACTGATTTTGCAACAGTTCTTATAGATTTTGCAAGTCTTCCTTGTTTACCAATTACTCTACCCATATCTTCATTTGCAACTTTTACTTCAAATACTACAGATTTTTCATCTTGTTTTTCAGTTATTTCAACTGCATCTTTGTTATCAACAAGATTTAAAATTATAGTTTCAATAATTTCTTTCATAGCTAAATATCCTTTCACTACGCTTCAATTTGTTATTACTCTAATAACAATAACAAAATTATTTTGCTGCATTTTCAATTAATTTTTTAACAGTGTCTGTTGGTTTTGCACCATTTTTAATCCATTGTGCAACTTTTTCTTGATCTAAAACTATTGTAGATGGTTCTGTCATTGGGTTGTATGTTCCTATTTTTTCGATTATTTTACCATCTCTTGGAGATTTAGAATCAGCAACTACTATATGATAGAAAGGAGCTTTTTTCTTTCCTTCTCTTTGTAATCTGATTTTTACCATTTTAATTTCACCTCCTGGGATTGAGGGACGTTCCTTAAAATCCCCTTTTAAAGGGATTATGGGACAGTCCTCTAATTTTTTATATAAACTTAAAAAGTTAATAACTATATTTTAAAATTTTTCAAAGCATTTTCATCAATACCATTCATAAATTTTTTCATTCCACCTTTACTCTTCATTTGTTTCATCATTTTTTGTGTCATTTCATAAGATTTTATGAATTTATTTATGTCTTGTACTGTTGTTCCACTACCCTTTGCAATTCTAATTCTTCTACTTGCATTTAAAAGTTTTGTATTTCTTTTTTCCTTAGGAGTCATAGAACAAATAATTGCTTCTATTTTACCAAATTCCTTGTCATCAACTTTGATATCTTTAAATTGATTCATACCAGGAATTAGTTTTAATAATGATGAAAAAGAACCCATTTTTTTCATTTGTCTAATTTGAGCCAAATAGTCATCTAAATCTAACTCGTTCTTTCTCATTTTCTTTTCTAATTTTTCGGCTTCTTCTAAATCAAAAGCCTCTTCTGCTTTTTCTATAACTGCCAAAATGTCACCCATTCCTAAAATTCTTGATGCCATTCTATCTGGATGAAAAACTTCTATATCACTCATTTTCTCACCAGTTGCTGCAAATTTTATAGGTCTACCAGTAACTTTTTTAACTGAAAGTGCTGCACCACCACGGGTATCACCATCTAACTTTGTTAAAACAATTCCATCTATTCCAACTTTTTCGTTAAATGTTTCTGCAACATTTACAGCCTCTTGACCAGTCATAGAATCTACAACTAATAATATTTCATGAGGTTTTACACTCTTTTTAACATTTTGTAATTCTTCCATTAACTGCTCGTCTATTTGTAAACGTCCAGCCGTATCTAGAATAATTACATCATTCAATTTTGACATTGCCACATTTATTGCTTGTTTTGCAATATGTACAACATCTTTTGATTGTTCATTTGCATATACAGGAATATTTAATTGTGCTCCAACAACTTGTAATTGCTTGATAGCTGCTGGTCTATAAACATCACATGCAACTAATAATGGCTTTTTACCTTGTTTTCTAAATAAATTTGCAAGTTTTCCAGATGTTGTTGTTTTACCTGAACCCTGAAGTCCGACCATCATTATTATTGTTGGTGGATTTGGTGAAAAATTAACTTTGCTTTCTGTTCCACCTAAAAGTTCAACTAACTCATCTTTAACTATTTTTACAACTTGTTGTCCTGGAGTTAATGATTTTAAAACATCTTGCCCCAAGGCTTTTTCTTGAATATTTGCTATAAATTCTTTTACAATTTTATAGTTTACATCCGCTTCTAACAATGCAAGTTTTACTTCTCTTAATATTTCTTTTAAATCTGATTCAGTAATTCTTGCTTTGCCTTTTAACTTTCTTGTTATTTCTTGCAATCTAGAAGATAATCCTTCAAAAGCCATAAGTTTTTTCATTCCTTCCTAGTTCTAATTAATTTGGAAAAGAATCGTTATTTGGCTAGGCAAACAAGATTTAAATTTATGAGGCGTGCGTGTGCACGTTGATTAAATTTAAATTGAAGTTTAACAACGCCAAATGATGATTATTTTTCAAATTATACTAAACAATTTAATTCTTTTTTAACAGTCTCTAAGATTTGAGCAACTTTTTTATCAGATGAAGTTTTTTCTATTTTTGTTAGTTCTGATAGTACGTGCTCTATTGTTTTTTCTTGATTCGACATCCTTTTCATAAATAACAACTTCTCTTCGTATTCGAAAAGCTTTTTCTCCCCTTTCTTTATTATGTCTCTAACCGCTTGTCTTGTTATTTGGTTGTTTTCTGCTATTTCTGATAGTGACAAGTCGTTATTGTAGTAGTCATTTAAGAAGTCAAATTGTTTTTGGGTTAACAATTTTCCATATAAATCACACAATATACTTATTTCTACGTTTTTTTCCATAATAACTACCCTCTTTTTTGTAATGCTATTATACTTTACACTATTTTTATGCATTTGTCAAGGGTTTTACACATTTTTTTAGATATTTCCTGCGATTTTCCACATTTTTTATGCCAAAAGAGACCCTCAGTAACAAACTGAGAGTCTCTCTTGTTGGTTCGGTTTATTTTTTTATAGATTTTATGTGTGTTTGCACTGCCTCTACAAGCTCTTTTTGAGCTCTTACTGCCTCATCTGCAGTTGCTTGTGCCCACTGCTTTGCAGAATACTTGTCTGTTTTATTGTACGCAAACATTAAGCCACGAGAAGAGTTTACAATTGCTCCTCCACCATGTGAATCAAAGTTAACAACAATATCATTAGCCGTTGCCCCCTGTGCACCATAGCCAGGAACTAAAAAGAAAGTTTTCGGCAACATTTTTCTTAATTCCTTTGCATCAAGTGGATGTGTTGCTCCAACAACATCACCAACTGGAGTATATGATGCCATATCTTCAGAAATGTTTTTTCCCCATTCCTCTGTTTTGCGGCCAACTTTTTGATAAACATATTCTCCATCTGATGTAAGCAAATTTTGAATTTCTGCCGACGATGGATTTGAAGTTTTTGTTAACACAAAAACTCCCTTGTCATTTTTTTCAGCCAAATCTAAAAATGGTTGAACTCCATCCGTTCCAAAGTATGGATTTATTGTAATAAAATCAATCGGTGACTCTTTATATAAAAAAGCCTCCGCATACTTTGCCGATGTATTGCCTATATCTGCTCTTTTTACATCAGCAATGACTATTAAACCTCTTGCTTTTGCCTTATCTAATACTTCCCAAAATGTTGGTAATAAAGCATACGCCTCAAAAAAAGCAATGTTTACTTTTATTGCTGCCACAGTGTCTTTTACTGCTTCAATATATTCAAAGCAATAATCCCGTAAGAAATCACTATAAGTTCCTCCATAACCTATAGCATCTAATAGGACTTTTAATTTGTCCATATCAGGATCCAAACCTGCTAAAAGAGGTCCTTTCTCTAACACTCCATCATTTAACCGTTCCATGATATTCTTCATATCTTTTCCTTTCTGCCTCAATTGAGGACTTAAAAATCATTGTTTATTTACGACTTATTAAAGATAACATAATTTAGATTATTTGTCAACCAATACTATTTTTCTAATTTTCTTTTTTGTACCCTATAAGTGATTTTTGCCACAAAACTACTAGGCACAAAATGACTAAAGAAAATGCCCAACTTCACATCCAAACCAGGTACAATATAAAATTTACCATTAAGCAATTTCTTTATTGCAAAATTAGCAACACTATAACTATTAGCCTCTCTCATATGAAACCTAACATTTGCAACATTATTAAAGTTTGTATTTACTGGACCTGGGCACAAAATACTAATTTGAACATTTGATTTTTCCTTTTTTAATTCTTCTCTAATAGATTCTGAAAGTCTTACAACATACGCCTTTGTTGAATAATAAGTTGCCATTAATGGTCCTGGCATAAAACCTGCAATTGATGCAACATTTAAAATTTTACCACTATTTTTTGCTTTCATATCAACTAAATATAATTTTGTTAAAATATGATATGCAATAATATTTGTTTTTATCATTGTCAATTCCTTGTTTAAATCTGTATGTGTAAAGTTTCCACAATCCCCAAAACCCGCATTATTGATTAAGATATCCACATCTTTTACACTTTTGTGCAAATCTTTACAATTCTGTTCTATTGATAAATCCATTGATATTACTTGAGTTTCTATATTATTTTCTTTTTTTAATTCTTCTGCTAATTCATTTAATTTTTGTTCATCTCTTGCAACTAATACTAAATTGTATCCTTTTTTTGCCAATACTCTTGCCATATCTCTTCCTATTCCAGAAGATGCCCCTGTTATTAATGCTTTCATAAATTCCCTCCGTTCTTTTATGATATTGTATCAAAAATATTGTGCTTAAACAATAAATTTTATAAATTTTCTCTCAACCACTTGTATTATGTAAAATAATATGATATAAATACATTATTAATTCATTTATTTAATTCTACTATAATTCTATAGTAAATTTTTCATTTTTATTGATTTTAATATTTTAAAATGCTATACTAAAGGAGGTGAAGCCTATTGCCTATAGTTTCACAATTCTATGGTATCATTATCAGTATGTACTTTAATGATACTGATAGACATCATTTACCACATATCCATGTACAATATGCAGAATATAGATGTAGTGTTGATTTTGACGGTAACATATTGTCTGGTACAATTCCCAACAAGCAAAAAAAATTAATCGTTGCTTGGATTGAACTTAGAAAAGAAGAATTAATTACTTTATGGAATATGCTACAATCTGGAAATGGTACTTTTACAATTGAGCCTTTAAAATAATATTTATATTAGGGGGAAATATAATATGAAAAATAAAATAGAAGAATTACCTATTGAAGTAAAACCATTAGAAGGATATTTACTTTATATAAAATTCAAAAATAATGAAGAAAAAATATATGATATGAAAGAAATGTTAAAATTTGATTATTATAAAAATTTAAGAAATAAAGAAAATTTCAAAAAAGTTAAAATTTATGGGATAACTCTAAAATGGAGTACTGGTGAAGATATTGCACCAGAAAAAATATATTTTAATAGCATACCTTTAAAAGATTATAAATTTGAAATAAAAGAAATGAATTAAAATGTCAATAGGGACGCCTCTTCTTGACAAGTGCTAGCAAGACACTTGTCAAAAAAAGGCGTCCCTATTGACAATCTATTTTTTACTAAATTTGTTCAAAACAATACCAACTTTATGCACAATTTCAGTAGACTTTTTATTAGCAATATCCTTGCCAAAAGCCTTACCACTAACTGTAAAAGCAGATACCAAAGCACTCAAAACAAACTGAATATCAAATGGCAAACTCATTTGAGTTGAAATCTTTATAGAAATCAACGCACTTATAGAACCACTTAATACACCACAAATATCACCAATAACATCTGCACAAATATTTGCAACTTTAGGAGCATTTTTTATCAATTTAATCGAATCTTTTGAACCTTTTACTTTTTTAGTTGCTTTTGCGTGAAATTCCTCTTCATTAGCAACTGTAACTGCTACACCTATAATATCAAACAATATTCCTAAAAATACTACCAATACCAATATTAAAAGTGCAGGTAATAAACTTAAATTTGATACTCCATTTGTTGATACATACGCAAATATCATTGATAAAATAAATGTCATTATAAATGATTGTATAACCCATTTCATATTCGAGTGTTCCTTTTTACTTTCCTTATTGTTTTTCATTAATATTATTTCCCTCTTTCTTGTTATTCATTAATTATTATATACTTATCATATATTAATATTTGAAGAAAAAGTCCTTATGAAAGACCATATGCATCATTTTTTCTAAAATATTAATATATAAAATTAAAACAAGCTCTAAGGCTTGCCAATAATTTCTAAATTAAAATATAGATGGTAAAAATCCAAGTAAATTTTACGGTTTAGGTCTGGTTGAATTTCTCTACTTCCCGCTTAGCATTACTGCTAGAACCGTTTCCGTTTAAGGGAACCAACTAAACTTACTTTAGTCACCAGATCGCCACTTAAATCCGTACCTTAATCCCCAGATTTTCAAGCTTTTGATAAAGCAAACATTCTAGAAGTTTTCCTTGACATACTTTTACAAACTTACTAGTCTTTTTTGCAAGTATAATTTCATAATCCAGAATAAAAATTATTTGGCCGAACAATTTTCATTCCCGTCAAATTAATCCCAATACACTCACTCGAGACAGGCTACACTATGTATTTTGTGTCTTGGCACTCAACATAGGTTTAACTTAAAT
>CAKPJK010000013.1 GCA_934162615.1 uncultured Clostridia bacterium | reverse complement strand
GCATATAATAAAACATTAGGAAGATTCCAATTAACAGGAATTCCAGCAGCACCAAGAGGAGTACCTCAAATTGAAGTAACATTTGATATAGATGCAAACGGTATAGTTCATGTATCTGCAAAAGATATGGCAACAGGAAATCAACAAGATGTTTCTATTACAGCTTCAACAAACTTAACAGATGAAGATATTGACAAAGCGGTTAAAGATGCAGAAGCACATGCTGAAGAAGATAAAAAGAAAAAAGAAGAAATCGAAGTTAAAAATAATGCAGAAAGCTTAGTTTACAACAGTGAAAAAACATTAAACGATTTAGGAGACAAGATTAGTGGAGAAGAAAAAGCTAAAGTTGAAACTGAAATCGATAATACTAAAAAAGCATTAGAAACAAATGATACAGAAAAAATCAAAGAGGCTACAGAAAAATTAACAAAAGTATTCTACGATATGTCAGAACAATTATATAAAAATGCAAATCCAAACGGAGCAGCAGGAGTAGACCCAAATGCAGCAGCTAGTGGTACTGGAGCAGATAACGGTTCAGATGCTAATAATGGCGGAGACAATGGAAATGTTTATGATGCTGATTATAAAGTTGAAGATGACAAATAGAATTTGAAAAATTTCGGGATTGGGGGACGGGTCTTTCATCCCGAAAAATTTTTATGATAAAAAAATCGGGATGAAAGACCCGTCCCCCAATCCCGAAATTTTATGGAGGAAAAAATGGCTAATAAAAGAGATTATTATGAGGTTTTAGGCGTTAATAAAAATGCCACAGATGATGAACTAAAAAAGGCTTATAGAAAAATGGCTAAAAAATATCACCCAGATGCAAACCCAGATAATAAAGAAGAAGCGGAAAAGAAATTTAAAGAAGTTAATGAAGCATATGAAACACTTTCTAATCCTCAAAAAAGAAGAATGTATGACCAATTTGGAACAGCTGACCCACAAGGATTTGGAGGAGCTGGAGGACCATTTGGAGGTGGGAATTATACATATTCTACTTCTGGATTTGATGGTTTTGGAGACTTTGGAGATTTAGGAGATATATTTTCTTCATTTTTTGGTGGTGGTTTTGGTGGCAGACAGTCTGCTAGAAAAAATAACGGACCACGAAAAGGTGCAGATTTAAACTTGAATATGGATATTACATTTGAAGAGGCTTTTTTAGGTGTTGAAAAAGAAGTTGTAATAAATAGAAATGAAACTTGTGAACATTGTCATGGAACTGGTGCAAAACCTGGAACTAATCCTATAAAATGCCCAGATTGTCATGGAACAGGTCAAGTAACACAAGTTCAAAATACAATTTTAGGTCAAGTTCAAACAACTAGAACATGTGGTAAATGCCATGGAACTGGTGAAGTTATTACTGAAGTTTGTGAATTCTGCAAAGGTAAGGGGACTATAAGAAAACAACCAAAAATAAAAGTTAAAATTCCAGCAGGAATTGATGATAATCAAACTGTAGTACTAAGAGGAGAAGGTGAACCAGGTAGCAAAGGTGGACCGAAAGGTGATTTGTATATCACATTAAGAATAAAAAAACATAGTATATTTACAAGAAAAGGTAATAATGTTTTGTGTGATATTCCAATTACTATGACTCAAGCGGCACTAGGTGCAGAACTTGAAATACCTATGGTTGATGGAAGTAAGGAAAAATACAGAATTCCGGAAGGTACGCAAACAGGTACTAAATTTACTATTAAAAATAAAGGATTTAAATATGTAAATTCAACATCTGAGGGAGATTTTGTATTTACTGTTCAAGTTCAAACTCCTAAGAGATTGACTAAGGAGCAAAGAGAATTGCTTACTCAATTGGCTAGAACTATGAATGAGCAACCTCCTGTTAAGAAAAAAGGAATTTTTGGATAAAATTTATAAAAAAATCGAGATTAAAAGTTAAATTAATCCCGATTTTTCTTCTTTTTATTCATTTTCCGTTTCATTTTCATTTGTTTTTAAATAATTTATAATATCTGTGTCAGAAATTTTTAAAACTTTTATAAGTTTTTTTAGTGTTTTTACTGTTGTTTTGGATTCGTTGTGTTCTAGACGTTGAAGATGTCTCCAACTTATATCTACTTTTTCTGCTAATTCTTCTTGTGAAAATCCATTTTTTATTCTATATTCTTTTATCATATAAGTACCTCCATAGTAATTATGTGATAATTATGTCATAATTATTAATAAAAAAGTATGATAAAAAAATCATAGAATTTTGGCGGTAAAATTAATTACTATAGTTTGCAGCACACAAACAATAACTTTATGTTCTGTGAACTGTAACAATTAATTAAAAAACAAACTTTTTATATTTTATAAAAATCTTGATTTTTTAGTATTTTTGAAGTATAATTGTAACCGTACATAAAAACGAAGAAAGAAGGAAAATAAATGAAAGCAATAGAAATAAGAAATAAATACCTAAACTTTTTTAAAAAACACGGACACGCTGTAATACCATCAGCATCATTAATACCAGAAAACGACCCATCAGTACTATTCACAACAGCAGGAATGCAACCATTAGTACCATATTTATTAGGGGAAAAACATCCATCAGGAACAAGGCTTACAGACTATCAAAAATGTCTAAGAACAAATGACATAGAAGAAGTAGGAGACAACAGACACTTAACATATTTCGAAATGTTAGGAAACTGGTCATTAGGAGACTACTTCAAAGAAGAATCAATTCAAATGAGTTTTGATTTCTTAACAAAAGAATTACAAATTCCAGTAGAAAAATTATCTGTAACAGTATTTGCAGGGGATGACGATTGCCCAAGAGACGAAGTAGCAGCAGAATGTTGGAAAAAAGCAGGAATTCTAGATGGACATATCTATTATTATGGAAAAGACGACAACTGGTGGATAGCAGGAGAAGAAGGACCATGTGGACCAGATACAGAAATGTTCTATGATACAGGAAAACCAGCATGTGGACCAGACTGTCAACCTTCATGTGATTGTGGTAAATATGTTGAAATATGGAACAATGTATTTATGGAATATTTCAAAAGCAAAGATGGAAAATATTCAAAATTAGCTCAAAGAAATGTTGATACAGGACTTGGACTAGAAAGAATGACAATGTTATTACAAGGAAAAGAAACACCATTTGATACAGAATTATTCAAACCAGTAATGGACAAACTATCAGAATTACAAAAAGTTGATAACATAGAAAGTAGAAGAATCATAGCAGAACACTTACGTTCAAGCATGATGGTAATTAGTGATGGTGGAAGACCAAGCAATGTTGACAGGGGATATATTTTAAGAAGATTAATTCGTAGAATGGTAAGACATATGAACAAACTACAAATAAATCTAGATGAAATATCAACACTAATAGATATAAATGTTGAAAACTTGAAGGAAATGTATCCAGACTTAGTAAAAAATCAAGACTTAATAAAAAATGTAATAATTGAAGAAAAAAATAAATTTGTAAAAACACTTGCACATGGTGAAAAAGAATTCGAAAAAGAAATGAATAAAGCAAAAGAACAAGGAAAAACTAAAATAGATGGAAAAGTAGTATTTAAACTATATGACACATATGGATTTCCACCAGAAGTTACAAGTGAATTAGCACAAGAAAACAATATGACTGTTGATATGAAAGAATTTGACGAACTATTCAAAGCACATCAAGAAAAATCAAGAATGGGTTCAGAACAAAAATTTAAAGGTGGACTAGCAGAACAAAATGACACAACAATCGCATATCATACTGCAACACATTTATTAAATGCAGCACTTAAAGTAGTTTTAGGACCAGAAACACATCAAAGAGGTTCAAATATTACAGTAGATAGAATGAGATTTGACTTTAACTGTGACCACAAAATGACAGACGAAGAAAAGAAACAAACAGAAGATTTAGTAAACAAATGGATTCAAGATGCAATACCAGTAACAGTAGAAGAAATGAAAAAAGATGAAGCAGTTAAATCAGGGGCAGAGTGTATGTTTATTGAAAAATATCCAGATGTTGTAACTGTTTACACAATAGGAGATGTTTCAAAAGAACTATGTGGTGGACCTCATGTTAAAAACACAAGTGAACTTGGAAAATTCAAAATCAAAAAAGAAGAAGCAAGTTCAGCAGGTGTTAGAAGAATAAAGGCTATATTAGAAAAATAAAAAATCGGGATTGGAGACCCGTCCCCCAATCCCTAAAAAAATTCGGGATTAGGGGACGGGTCTTTAATCCCTAAAAAATAATTGAAAGGTGATAAAAATGGAAGATTGTTTATTTTGTAAAATTATTAAAGGTGAAATTCCTTCAACAAAAGTATATGAAGATGATGAAATATTAGCGTTTAATGATATAAATCCAGCGGCTCCAATTCATATATTGGTAATTCCTAAAAAACATATAACTTCATTAGCACATATGGAAAAAGAAGATGAAACAATTGTTGGAAAAATATATGGAGTTATAAATAAAATAGCAGATGAAAAAGGTTTTAAGGAAAGTGGATATAGAGTTATTGTAAATTGTGGAAAAGATGCTGGACAAGAAGTTATGCATTTACATTTTCATGTTTTAGCAGGTGCTAAATTTGGAGATAAAATAGTATAATATTAATAAGCATTAGTACATTAAGAAACAAAGATTAACATAAAAAATATAAAAATTTGTAAAAAAATTGTAAAATCAAATTTAATATGATATAATGTAATTAGAGTTTAAAAGTACGGAGGTAAAAGGTATGTTTGAGAGTAAATATAGTAAAGTATTAACAGTAGTGTTAATAATAGTAATAATTGCAATAGTATTGTTATTAGGATTTTTAGGATTTGACTATATAAAAAAATATAATTCTTCAAAACAAGCATCAGACTTTGTAGAAGACTATCAAGGAGATGTAACAACAAGTGAAGAAAACACAACAGGGGATTCAAATGAAAATGTTGTATTAGATAGTTCTAATGAAACACCAATAACAAGTACAACAACAGGTAGTGGTTCAGGAAAGAAAAAATATAATGGATTTACAGTTGTAGGTACAATGAAAATTCCAGCAATTAATTTGGAATATCCAATAGTAGAAGAAGTATCAACAACTGCACTAGAAAAAGCACTAATTGCATTATATCCAAGTGGAGACAACCTAAATCAGCCAGGAAACACAGTTGTAATAGGACACAATTATAGAAATGGAATGTTTTTCTCTAATTTGAAAAAATTATCTAATGGTGCAAAAATATATGTAACAGATTATAGAGGAAAATCAGTAACATATCAAGTATATAATAAATTTGAGGCATCATCAACAGATACATCATTCTACACAAGAGATACTGCAGGATTAGCAGAATTAACATTATCAACTTGTACAGATGCAAGTAATGATCAAAGAACAATAATTTTTGCTAAACAAATTTAATAAATAAAAACAAAAGAACTTACAAGAAATTGTAGGTTCTTTTGTTTATCTATTAAGAAAGTTATGCAACTTTCTTAATAGATAAAAATACATTGCACCAAAAAATTATTTCATAAATTTTCATGCATGAACAAATTTACAGAATTTACAAAAAATACTTTAAAAAAATAGGAAAATGTTATACAATATACGAAAAGTAAAAAAAGGAGAAAGGTATGAACAAAAAATGGCAAATATATGAGGCAGATAAAGAAGAAACAAAAAGAATAGCAGAAAAATATAAAATAAACGAATTGCTAGCATCAATAATTGTAAACAGAAAGATAAAAGAAGATGAAATAGAAATATTTTTACATCCAACAAGACAAAATTTTCATGATCCATTTTTAATGCCAGATATGAATATTGCGGTTGAGAGAATAATAAAAGCAATAGAAAATGGCGAAAAAACAATAATATATGGTGATTACGATGTGGACGGAATAACAAGTATAACAGTATTAAAAAGTTTTTTAGAAGACAGAGGACTACATGTAGATTCATATATTCCAAACAGATTAGAAGAAGGATATGGCTTAAACAAACCAGCCATAGAAAAAATAGCAAAAGAAAATTACACATTAATGATAACAGTTGACACAGGAATTTCTGGAATAGAAGAAATTGAATATGCAAATTCTATTCGGAATTGAAACAATAGTAACAGATCATCATGAAGTAGGAGATGAATTGCCAAAAGCACTTGCTGTAGTTGATGCAAAAAGAAAAGATAACCAATATCCTTGTAGAGATTTAGCAGGGGTTGGTGTAGTATTTAAATTAACACAAGCATTGCGGAAAAAAATTAGAATTAGAAGAGAAGGAATACTTAAAATACTTAGACATTGTGTGTGTTGGAACAATATCAGATATAGTTCCATTAGTTGATGAAAATAGAGTTATAACAAAATTAGGATTATTACTTGTAGCACAAACAAAAAATATGGGACTAAGGTCATTACTTATGTCTTCAGGATACAAAAATCTTGACTCAACAACTATATCTTTTGGCGTTGCACCAAGAATAAATGCGTGTGGAAGAATGGGACATGCAGACGAGGCATTAAAACTTTTTTTATCAAAAGATATTTACGAAGTAAATGAACTAACAAAGAAATTAAACGATTATAATAAAATGAGACAAGAAAAAGAAAAATCAATTTATGAAGATGCAGTAAACCAAATTGAAAAAAACAAGTTATATGAAAATTGTGCAATAGTTGTTGGCGGAGACAATTGGCATCATGGAGTTATTGGAATAGTATCTTCAAAAATAACAGATTTATATTTTAAACCAAGTATTTTATTATGTTATGAAGACGACTTAGCAAAAGGCTCAGGTAGAAGTATTCCAGGTTTTGACTTACATGATGCACTAATGAAATGCCAAGATACAATTGAAAAATTTGGTGGACACAGTATGGCAATAGGAATTACAATTAAAAGGGACAATTTTGATAAGTTTGCAAAAGAACTTGAACACATTGCAAAAGATTCAAAAATAGACGAAATTATTCCTATCATAAATGTTGACGCAAAAATCAATTTGAACGAAGTAAGTAGAGAAACTGTTGAAAGTTTGAAACAACTAGAACCATTTGGTGAAGGAAATAAGACACCAATATTTGCGTTGAAAAATTTGAAAGTTGATTCTATTAGAAGTTTGTCAGAAGGTAAACATATAAAAATGACTTTGAAAGATGGTAATTCTGTTGTGAATGCAATTGGTTTTAATTTAGGCTATTTAGCAGATGAATATAGAATTGGTGATAAAATAGATGTTGTTGGAACTTTGGAAATTAATAGTTTTAATGGTGTTGATAGTTTGCAAATCAACATTAAGGATGTTATGAAATCAATATAAAAGGAGCGAAAAAATGAAAACAAAAATTTTGCTTGAAAAAATAACTGATTTAACGTTGTACACTGGAAGTAATGGGCAACGCAAATGTACTTGCAAATGTCCAGGATGTTCACAAAAAGAATATGGTTTAAAACATGAAGAATATCAGGGAAATATAAAACAAATAAGAGAAGTAATAAAATATTTACCGAACCTAAAAAATGCATATATTTTAGGAAATCCAGATACATCAGTTGATACAAAATTTTGTAATGAGGCTGCAGAAGAATTTGCCAAGAATGGTATAAATGTAATGTTTTCTACTTCTGGATTTAATGCAAAAAATACGGTAAAAGAGTTAATAAAAAATATACCTACAGAAAAAATAAATTATATAAGTTTTAGTGTTGATAGTATAAAAAGTGAAACAATAAAAAAATTAAAAGGAACAGATAAGATTTCATTAGATGACATAGGAGAGGCAATAGAATATTGTAAACAAAAAGGAATATTGGTTAAGATACAACCCACATTATGGCAAATAAATCAAGATGACTATAAAGAAATAATAGAGTATTTTTATAATAAATATAATATAGATTGGTTTACATTTCATTTAGCAAGTTTTGAAGGTATAAAAGGAAAAGAAAATAGTGTATTAAAAAATATTGAACCAGAAAAATGGGAAAAAATAAGAAAAGAAATAATTGAAATAGCAAAGTATAAAAATTTAAAAGTACTTATACCAAAAATATTTTTAAATGATGCGGAATATGAAAAATATCAAGCGGAAAAATCATATTGCTATATGGGAAGTTGTGGATTACAAATATGGCTAGAAAAAAATAAAATAAAAAGTACAGTTTGTCCAATTCATACTGGAATAGAAGAAAATTTTTGCTTTGATATAAAAGATGAAGAAACAGAATTAGAAAAAAATATAAGTGATTGTGTATGTGCACCATTTTGTATAAGTAATGAATTAAAAGAAAAGTCAATACATAAGAGTGGCTACACTTTTAAAACTAAAAATGAAAAAAAATATCATAATGTATGTAGATATTATGCGGATAGAGTCAATTATTAAATATAGGGGGGATTTTTATGAGTGACGTAAAAGAAGTAACAATAGATGATATTATTGCAAGAAGAAAAAATTATAATAAAAGAGCGGATATAAAACTTATAAGAAAAGCATATGAATATGCTAAAAAGAATCATGGTGATCAACTTAGAAAATCAGGGGAACCATATATTATTCACCCTTTGCAAGTAGCATATACATTAGCAGACTTAGGATTGGATGAAAACACTATTTGTGCAGGATTATTACATGATGTAATAGAAGATACACCTATTACACATGAAGATATAGAAAAAGAGTTTGGAACAGAAATTGCAGAGATGGTAGAGGGAGTTACTAAACTTGGAAAATTATTATATATGACTGTAGAAGAACAACAAGCAGAAGACTATAGAAAAATGTTTTTGGCAATGGGAAAAGACATTAGAGTTATAATAATCAAGTTGGCGGACAGACTTCATAATATGAGAACCTTGAAACACTTAAAAAGAGATAGACAAATAGCAATTTCAAAGGAAACAATGGAAATATATGCACCACTTGCAAATCGTTTAGGTCTATATTCAATGAAATGGGAGTTAGAAGATTTATCTTTTAAATATTTATATCCAGAAGAATATCATGAATTAGTTGAAGGAATAAATAAAAAGAGAGAAGAAAGACTTAAATTTATAGAAAAAATAATGGATGATATACGAGTTCAGTTAAAAAAACAACATATTGATGCAGAAGTAACAGGTCGTGCAAAACATTTATACAGTATATATAGAAAAATGAAGAGAGACAACAAAACACTAGACCAAATATATGACCTATTTGCATTGCGTATATTAGTCAATTCAATAAAAGATTGTTATGCAGCACTTGGAGTTGTACATGAGATGTACAGTCCAATGCCAGGAAGATTTAAAGACTACATAGCAGTTCCAAAACCAAATATGTATCAATCAATACATACAACATTATTAGGTGACAAAGGAACACCATTTGAAGTTCAAATTCGTACATGGGATATGCATAGAGTCGCAGAATATGGTATCGCGGCACACTGGGCATATAAAGAAGCAAGTTACTTTGGAAAAAAACAATCAGTAAAAGTAGAAGAGGACAAACTTGCTTGGCTTAGAGAATCATTAGAATGGCAAAAAGATATGCAAGATCCACAAGAATTCTTGGCAACACTAAAAACAGAATTATTTGAAGATGAAGTTTATGTATTTACACCAAAAGGAGCTATAAAAATATTACCAAGAAATGCAACACCAATAGATTTTGCATATAGCATACACGAAGAAATTGGAAATCATATGACAGGATGTAAAATAAACAGCAAAATGATGCCAATTATAACACCATTAAAAAGTGGGGACATCATAGAAATAATTACATCAGACAATTCAAAAGGACCAAGCAGGGACTGGCTAAAATTTGTAAAAAGTACAAAAGCCAAAAACAAAATAAATGGATGGTTCAAAAAGGCAGAAAAATCAGAAAATATTGAAAAAGGAAAAGACTTAATAGAAAAAGAAATCAAGAGAATTGGAATGTCGCATGCAGATTTATTCAAACAAGAATATATTGATGCGATGCTTGCGAGATATAAATATAAAAATCTTGAAGATATGTATGCAGCAGTTGGATTTGGAGCAAATTCTGCAGTTAAAGTAATCGCAAAAATGCTACAAGAATATAGAAAAGAACATCAAGAAGAAGACATCGAAGAAAAGATGGAAGAATTAAGAAAACAAAAAGAGAGTAAACAAAAGCCATCAAGCTCAGGAGTTGTGGTAGAAGGAATAGATAATTGTTTAGTAAAACTTTCAAAATGTTGTAACCCATTACCAGGAGACGAAATAATAGGATATATCACAAAAGGAAGAGGAGTATCAGTTCACAGAAAAGATTGTGTAAATGTAAAAGACCTATTAACAGAGGAAAACAGAATAATAGATGTCAAATGGTATGAAGAAGCAAAAGAAAATTATAATGTTACATTAGAAGTTTTAGCAAATGACAGAAAAGGCCTATTGGTAGACGTTTTAAATACGGTTAAAGAAACTAAGGCAAATCTTATGGGGGTTAGTACAAAAACTACTAAAGAAAGAATTGCTATTATGGACATCGACCTTGAAGTTGAGAACATTGAAGAGTTAAATAAAGTAATTAGAAATATTAAGAAGGTTGATAGTGTTTACGAGGTTAGAAGATAGTGCTTGAAAAAATTATTTTTTTCAACCGTGTATATACAATATAAGAGAGGAATAAAACTATGATTTTAAAAGAACTAAAGATAGACACCTGGATAGGTGACCCAACAAATTGTTATGTGATATTTGATGAAGATAGCAAAGAAATAATGGTAATAGACCCAGCAGGTGATGTAGATAAAATTGAGAATTTAATAAAAAATGTATTTAAAGGGAAATTGAAGTATATTTATTTAACACATTGCCATGGAGACCATATTGCAGGCGTAAACGAGTTAAAAAGACGTTGTGGTGGTAAAATTTTAATTCACAGAATTGATAGTGAAGGATTAAACAATGTTGATATTAATTTGTCTGAATATATTGGACTACCAGATATAGAGCTAGAAGCAGATTCTAGAATTGATGACAATGATTTAATACATTTAGGGGATTTAGAATTCAGAGTAATTCATACACCTGGTCATACTGCAGGAAGCACATCACTTTATTGTGAAAAAGAAAAATGCCTATTTTCAGGTGATACAATTTTTGCTGGAACATGGGGAAGAACAGATTTACCAACATCAAGCAGAGAAGATATAATGAACTCAATTGTCAATAAAATTTTAATTTTACCAGATGATACTTTTATTTATCCAGGACATGGAAAGGCTACTATGCTTAAAGATGAAAAACCAATTTATCTTGAATTAAAGCCTAAAATGTGGTAAAATATATAAAAATTCGGGATTGGGGGACGGGTCTTCAATCCCGAAAAAATAGAGAGAGGAAATAATTATGAGCAAAACAGAACCAAGAACATTGGCAGGTTTTATGGAACTAATGCCAAATGAACAAATACTATTTGAACAAATAAAACAAAAAATAGAAAGAACATATCAAAAATTTGGATTTTTACCACTAGACACACCAATACTAGAACTATCAGAAGTATTGCTTGCAAAAGCTGGTGGAGAAACAGAAAAACAAATATACAGATTTGAAAAAGGTGATACAGACATATCAATGAGATTTGATTTAACAGTACCACTTGCAAAATATGTAGCAAAAAACTATGGAAATTTAAGCTTCCCATTTAGAAGATATCAAATTGGAAAAGTATATCGTGGAGAAAAAATGCAAAAAGGTAGATATCGTGAATTTTATCAATGTGATATAGATATTATTGGAGATGGAGAATTAAGCGTAAGAAATGATGCAGAACTTCCAAGTGTTATTTACAATATATTTAAAGAATTAGGATTTGATGATTTTACAATAAAAATAAACAACAGAAAATTATTTAATGGTTTATTTGAAAGTTTAAATCAAAAAGAAAATGCAGTTGAAATTCTTAGAATAATAGACAAAATAGAAAAAATAGGAAAAGAAGCTGTAATAGAAGAATTAGAAAAAATAGAAGTTCCAACAGAATCAATAAATAAAATATTAGATTTTATTGAAATTGATGGAACAACAGATGAAAAATTGCAAAAACTTGAAGATTTAAAAATTGAAAATGAAGCATTCAAAATAGGACTTGAAGAACTTACAGAAGTTGTTAAATATGTAAGATTATTTGGAATTCCAGATAACAACTTCAAAGTTGATTTAACAATTGCTAGAGGTCTTGATTATTATACAGGAACAGTGTATGAAACATTTTTAAATGAATATAGAGAACTTGGAAGTGTATGTTCTGGTGGTAGATATGAGAATTTAGCAGAACATTATACTGATAAAAAATTGCCAGGTGTTGGAATTTCAATTGGTTTGACTAGATTATTCTATAAATTAAATGAATTGAATTTAATAAATGCTGATAAAAAATCAGTTGCAGAAGTTTTAATAGTTCCTATGGTTGAAGATATGACTGTTCCAATAAAATTGGCAAGTGATTTAAGAAAAAATGGAATTAATACAGAGATATTTTTAAATGATAAAAAATTAAAAGCTAAAATGAAATATGCTGATAAACTTGAAATTCCTTATGTTATTGTAGTGGGTGAAGATGAGGTTAATTCTGGTGTTGTTAAAGTTAAAAATATGAAAACAGGAGAACAAGTAGAAAGCAAAATAGAAGAAGTATATAAAATATTTTAATATATCAAAATAGGTCTTGACAATACAAAAAAGTTTTGGTATAAATAATTTAGTGGTTTATAGATATATCCTAAAAATCTAAATAATAAAAAGAAGAGGTATTCAAATGAAAAAAAGTGAAAAGAGAATGATACTAATATTATTAGTAGTGCTAATTATAGCAATAGTAGTATTCGTAATAAGCAAAAATGCTAACAAGAAAAACGGAGGAAACGAAAATACAGCAGAAGAAAACAATACTGTAGAAGAATTTGTACAAGTTCTAGAAGATGGAACAAAATTAAACACAAGTGAACAATTAAGTAAAACAAAACAAGTAGGAAATTACAAGTTCGAAAATATGCAATTAACAGAACAAGGAAGCCAAACAGTTTTATTAGCAGATGTAACAAATACAGGAAGCACAACAACAGACATTCAACTAGTAGATGTAACATTATTAGATAAAAATGGAAATGAAATAGTAACAGTAGGTGGAATAATATCACCATTACAACCAGGAGCAAGCACACAATTTAATTCAAGTATGACATTAGATTATGCAAATACTTATGATTTTAAAATTACACTAAAATAATATATAAAATAGGATAATTACATTTTGTGATTATCCTATTTTACTATTTATATACAAAATCTGAAATATACTACAAATAAAAATTTACAATACGACTTAACATAATTGACATATCTCCAAAAATTTGCTATAATATAAAAAGATTATAACAAAAAAACCTTTCATTTTTCAGAAAAAACAATCAATATATTGCACACGTATTGATTTTCAACATTTATATAAAAAAATTTTTTTAGAAAGGAAACACAATATGAAAAAAACAACAATTTTAATTGTCATAATTTTAGCAACATTGACAACAATGCCGATTAAAGCAAGCGATTCAGTAACAGATGAAGAACGGTATCATCTATCCATGTATGGAAACTATATACGAGATAATATAAGTAAAGAAGAGTATATAGACACAAACCCATTTTGCAAATGGACAGGAATATGTAATTGTACTCAAAAATATCATTTGTTAAACGAATCAACACAAAACGATTTTTATTCAGCTTTTTTTAACAATGAAGAGTTTAGTTACTTACCATTTGAAGAAATATATCAGGATACTTCAAGTTCCATGACAAGTAATTTTGAATATGAAACTGAAAAAATCGTAAAAAACATATCACCTATTTTGGATGAAAAAAAAATGGAAATCAAACCAGTTTTCGAAAATTCAAAAACAAATTTATATAAATTTATAGGTTCGTTTTGCAATAAAGAAAACAAATTTAGCCCAGAGAAAACAATAGTAATAATATCGGATTTATGGAATACAAGTAAATTCGAAGATGAATTTGAATATGGTGGAAAGCTAGTTTTCTGTGTACCATATGAAAGTACACAGAAAGAAGCAGTTTTACACTGTGAAGATGTTGCAAACAATCTCATACTTAATCATAATAAATTTGGAATAGGAGGAATGGACATTATCGATATTTATATTGTTTATATGGATCAAACTATTGTTAAATATAGTGATGGTTTTTTTAATGGCAATGATGGATATGTTGATATTCTTGTTCCATAGTAAAATAACAAATAATTAAAGTGTGCTATAAATTGCGTGTTGGAATTATCTAATACGCAATTTTTAAAATTTTTTTTAAAGAACCAATTTGTCGAAAAGGTATTTTGTTTTTTCAGAACTGATCAAAATAATAGAAGAAAATATTGATAAATATACATGTGTATAGTATAATAATAAAGCAACAAAGGAAAGATAGGAGAGAGACTTTAAATGTTAGAAAAAATAAATTCACCAGAAGACGTAAAAAAATTAAACATAGAGGGAAAAAAACAATTAGCACAAGAACTAAGAGAATATATATTAGAAATAGTATCAAAAAATGGAGGACACCTAGCATCAAACTTAGGAGTCATAGAACTAACAATTGCGTTACATAGTGTATTCAATACACCAAAAGACAAAATAGTATGGGATGTTGGTCACCAAGCATATGCACACAAAATAATAACAGGAAGAAGGGAACAATTCAAAACATTAAGACAATTAGACGGCTTAGCAGGATTCCCAAAAACAAGCGAATCAGAATATGATAGTTTTAACACAGGGCATAGTAGCACATCAATATCTGCTGCACTAGGAATGGCAAGAGCAAGAGACTTAAAAGGTGAAAAAAATCAAGTAATAGCAGTAATAGGTGATGGGGCATTAACAGGTGGAATGGCGCTAGAAGCGCTAAATGATGCAGGATTTAGCAAAACGCATATGACAGTTATATTAAATGATAATGAGATGAGTATATCCAAAAATATCGGTGGCCTTAATATGTTTTTGAGTAAACTAAGAACAAAAAAATTATATACAAAATCAAACATATCAGGAAAAAAAATAATTAGTAAAATACCAATTATAGGAAAACCAATAGTTAAAATAGTCCAAAGAGTAAAAAGAAGTATAAAACAATTGATAATACCAAAAATGTTTTTTGAGGACATTGGATTTACTTATTTAGGACCAGTTGATGGGCATGATATTGAGCAACTAGAGAATATAATGAAACTTAGTAAACAAGTAACAGGGCCGGTGTTAATACATGTATTAACAAAAAAAGGAAAGGGCTATAAAATAGCAGAAGAAAATCCTGATAAATTTCATGCAACTGCACCATTTAATATTGAAACTGGAAAAACAAAAAAAGAAAAGAAAGATGACTATTCAAAAATATTTGGAGAAAAGTTAATAGAACTAGCCAAAAAAGATAAAAGAATAGTAGCAGTTACAGCCTCTATGAAAGATGGAACAGGGCTTACAAAATTCGCAAAAGAATATCCATCAAGATTTTTTGATATTGGAATTGCAGAACAACATGCTTTAACAATGTCTGCTGGAATGGCAATAGATGGAATGATTCCATTTGTGCCTATTTATTCATCATTTTATCAAAGAGCATATGACCAGGTAATACATGATATAGCAATGCAAAATTTGCCTGTTATAATGTGTGTTGATAGAGCGGGAGTTGTAGGAGCAGATGGAGAAACGCATCAAGGTACGCTAGATATGGCGTTTTTTAGACTTGTACCAAATTTAACAATAATGGCACCAAAAGATTTTAGAGAATTAGAAGATATGATGGAATTCGCAGTAAAATTAAATAAACCAGTTGTTATAAGATACCCAAGAGGTGGGCAAGATGAAAATATCAAATTTGAAAAACATCAA
Organism: uncultured Clostridia bacterium; assembly: GCA_934162615.1. Taxonomy (GTDB): domain Bacteria; phylum Bacillota; class Clostridia; order TANB77; family CAG-508; genus CAG-269. The sequence continues at coordinate 22,383 of CAKPJK010000013.1, read as the reverse complement.
AAAATTGAACTTGGAAAGGCAGAAATTTTAAGAGAAGGACAAGATGCAAGTATTATTGCAATTGGAAAAAGAGTTGCAGATGCAATGAAAATGGCAAATAGACTTAAAACAAATGGAATTGAAGCAGATGTTATAAATGCAAGATTTTTAAAACCATTAGATGAGGAAATAATTAAAAAATCAATAGAAAAAACAAAAAACGTTATTACAATAGAAGATGGCACAAAAATTAATGGATTAGGAACGGCAATAGAAGAATTAATTGTAGAAAATAATTTACAAGATATTAAGTTTGAAAAACAGGCGTGGCCAGACGAATTTTTGAAACAGGGTATAGAATGGAGGAAAGATGGATAAACAAAAAATATTAATTGACTATAAAAAACAAGAAGATAAAATGTTATTGGCACAAATACTTGACAAAATTGAATTCTCAAAACAAAGAGAAAAACTAGAATATACAGATTTCTTAGATATGTATCAAGTTGCATTAGTAAAAACATTTATGAAAAAAATTGATTTTGAATATTATGTATTATATGGTGGCTTTGAAAATGCGGAAAGAAATGTACTTATAATATATCCAGAAAAATACAATATGAGCATGGTAGAAAAGAATTATTCAAAAATTATCAAAGTTATAAGAATTTCACTTGGAGATGAGGAAAAAGGTAAGTATTCGCATAGAAATTATTTAGGTGGAATTGTAAAACTTGGAATAAAAAGAGAAAAGGTTGGAGATATTCTTGTTTCAGATGATGGAGCAGATATTTTAGTAAAAGATGAATCAACAGAAACATTGAAACAAGAATTAGGAACATTAACAAGATTTGAAAATGCCAAAATAGATATTGTTGAATTACAAGAATTAAGAGAACAAGAAATCAAAGTTGAAGAATTAAATATTATTGTTCCTTCTTTAAGACTTGATAATTTTGTATCAGATTTAGCAAAAACTTCTAGAAGTAAGGCAGTTCAAATTATTGATAGCGAAAGAGTTTTTATAAATGGTCAAAATGAAACAAAGGCTTCTAAACAAGTTAAATTGGGAGATGTTATAACTATCAGAGGAAAAGGCAGATTTATTGTCAAGGAATTTGGTGGAAATACTAGAAGCGGAAGAACAGTTGTGAAAGTTGAAAAATATGTGTAAAAAATGTCCTTTTGGAAGGTGAGGTCCTAAATAGAACTGTCTCCCAAAGGACATTTTTTTATAGTTGTTTGCTCATTATAATAGCATCACTTTCTCCATTATAGTATTTTTTTCTAATTCCTAATTTATCAAAAGAAAATTTATCATATAAACGAATGGCAGAAAGATTATTTTCATTAACTTCTAAAGTGATAGTTTTTAAATTTATATTTTTTGAATAATTTATTAAATTTTCTAGTAAAAGTGAGCCAATACCATGATGCCTAAAATCTTTTTTTACAACAATATTCATAATGTCTGCTTCATCCAAAATTACTTTTATACCTGCAAAACCAACGATAGTGTTATTGATATCTCTGACGACAATAACATATGAATTGCTACATTCTAATTCTTCTTCTAAAATATCAAAACTCCAAAAATTATCAAAATCTGTAGTTAAGATATTTTTAATACTTTTTAAGTCTTCAATAGACATTTTACTAATTTTAAAATCCATAATTACTAATATTCCTTTCTTAAAAGGCACAAAATTTGATTAAAAATATTGTTTTACAAACTTAATTTTCTAAATTTTTGCTTTTAATTTCTCTTCTAGTTGAATTTGCGCTTGAGGCTTTTTTAAATATAAAGGCAATATTTCTTCACCTATTTTTTTGTTATTAATAAATTTTTTATAACCGGCAGTTCCCAAATTTTCAACATTTAGATAAGATGATATTATATTTTTGGTAACTTCTGAATCTGCATTATTATCATAAATACTATGCAATTTTTCACTAGGAATACCATCACCAACAAAAGAAATACATTTGTTATAATATTGAGAATTTAATAAATCCAACACATCATTAACAGACTTTGCACAAGGCTCTATAAGAACATTGTAATTTCCTGAATTTAATTCATATAAAGCAAAATAGCAATTATTATTTTTACAATCAATTGTGCTACAAATAATACCGTCATTTTGGATGTTATATGCTAAAACTTCAAGACTAGAAATTCCAACACATGGAATATTTAAACTATCTGAAAAAGCCTTACAAGAGCTAACTCCAATTCTAATTCCTGTAAAAGAACCAGGTCCTACATCAGAAACAAGTAAATCAATATTATTTAAACTTAATGAGCATTCATTCAATAATTGTTGAATTAAAGGCATTAATGTTTCAGAATGTGTTAAACCATTGTCTAATTCTAATTTTTTTATTAAATTTGTATCTTCTAAAATTGCTACACTGCACAATTTACTAGAAGTATCAACTGCTAAAATTTTCAAAATTATTCTCCTTTCAAACTTTCAATAATATTATCATATTTTTCACCAATAGATTTAATACTCAAAACTCTCTCGTTTTCGTTCAAGTCATTTCTTGAAAAATCAATTTTAATGTATTCATTGGGTAGTGCGTCTTGAATTAATTCGCCCCATTCGATTAAACAAATACCATTTTCAAAATATTCATCTCCGCCGATAGCGTAAAATTCAGAGGAATCTTCTAATCTATAAACATCAAAATGATAAATATTGATATCGTTTTTTTTATATTCATTAACAATAGTAAATGTAGGACTTGAAATCTCATTTTCTAAGCCAAAATAAGTTAAAAAACCTTCTGTAAATTTTGTTTTTCCTGAGCCTAAATCACCACAAAGTACTATAATATCACCTTTTTTTAGCATAGAAGCCATTTTAAAGGCTATTTTTTTTGTATCATTTTCAGATTTTGAATTATATATGTAATCTTTCATTTGAATCTCCTAAAAATTTTATATAAAATATTATAATGTTACCATTTACAGTATAAAAAATATATTTATGAAATTAATCATTAATTTCATTAAAAATAAATTATAAACTGTAAATCATAATTATTATAATATAAAAAAATAAAAAATTCAATCAAATCTATTGATAAATTTTGCAATTTGTAATATAATCGTAACGAAAATGTAACAAAAGTGAAACAAATAAAAAAAGAAGGGAAGAAGTTACATGTTAAAATTTGGATTTGGACAAGACGTAGGAATAGATTTAGGAACTGCTACAGTAATAGTATATATAAAAGGAAGAGGAATAGTACTAAGAGAACCATCAGTAGTAGCAGTAGATAGAAACTCTGGAGATGTACTAGCAGTAGGTGGAGAAGCAAGAAGAATGATAGGAAGAACGCCAGGAAATATCATAGCAACAAGACCATTAAGAGATGGGGTTATATCAGACTATACAGTAACAGAAAAAATGTTAAAACACTTTATAGGAAAAGTTTGTGGGAAATCAATATTTGCACCAAGAATAATGATATGTATACCATCACAAGTAACAGAAGTAGAGAAAAAAGCAGTAATAGATGCAGCAATACAAGCAGGGGCAAGAAAAGTATATCTAATAGAAGAACCAATTGCAGCAGCAATAGGAGCAGGAATAGATATATCAAAACCATGTGGAAATATGGTAGTTGATATTGGTGGAGGAACAACAGATATAGCAGTTATCTCTCTAGGAGGTTCAGTTGTAAGTACATCACTAAAAGTTGCAGGAGACAAATTTGACGAATATATAGTGAAATATATTAAGAAAAAACATAACATTGCAATAGGAGAAAGAACTGCAGAAGACCTAAAAATAAATGTTGGATGTGTGTATCCGAAAATTCAAGATGCAGAAATGGAAATAAGAGGTAGAGATTTATCAACGGGATTACCAAAAACTGCAACAATACATTCAAGCGAAATGTTAGAGGCATTGATAGAACCTGCAATGATGATTGTAGATGCAGTTCATAGTGTACTAGAAAGAACACCACCAGAACTAGCAGCAGATATTAGTGACAAAGGAATCTACATGACAGGTGGAGGATGCTTAATAGATGGGTTAGATAAGTTGTTACAAGAAAAAACAGGAATCAATGTAATGATTGCTCAGGATTCTATATCATGTGTTGCATTAGGAACTGGAAAAGCATTAGACAACTTAGATACATTAGATGGAAAATCAAAATAAAAAACATAAACTTACAAGGACGTTCTTTAATGGAGTGAAAATTCCAAAATACAAATGGAACGTTCTTTAATTGGTTAAAAAATGAAAGGAAAAAAATGAGTAAAGTAGTAAGATTCGTAACATTGGGATGTAAGGTAAATCAATATGAAACAAATGCAATGGCACAAAAATTTCTAGAAAAAGGATATCAAATAATTGAAGAAATAACACCAGAAAATGAAGACATCAAGCCTGATATATGTATTATAAATACATGTACAGTAACAAACATGTCAGATAGAAAATCAAGGCAAATGCTAAGAAGAATGAAAGAAAAAAATCCAGAAACAATAGTAGTTGCTGTTGGATGTTATGCACAAGTTGCAAAAGAAGAATTAGCAAAAATTCCAGAAATTGATTTAGTTTTAGGAAACAATGAAAAAGTTGAAGTTGTAAAACATGTTGAAGAATATATAAATAACAACATTAATAATGTAGAATTAGATGATGTAATGTACTCAAAAGAATTTTCTGATTTTGGTGATGTTACATATACAGAAAAAACAAGAGCTGTTATCAAAATCCAAGATGGGTGTGATAGATTTTGTTCATATTGCATAATACCATATGCACGTGGAAGGGTAAGAAGCAGAAAACCGGAAAGTATAATTTCAGAAATTACACAAATTGCATCAAAAGGAATAAAAGAGATTGTAATAACAGGAATTCATATAGCCTCATATGGAAAAGACTTTGCAATGAGTAAAGACAGTAAATTAGCAAATTATAGATTAATTGATTTATTAGAAGAAATAAACGAGATACAAGGAATTCAAAGAATAAGATTAGGGTCAATAGAGCCTTTACTTATAACAGAAGAATTTGTAGAAAGACTTAAAAAGTTAGAAAAAATATGTCATCATTTTCATTTATCATTACAAAGTGGATGTGACGAAACACTAAAAAGAATGAATAGAAGATATACAACAGAACAATTTAAAGAGATTGTACGATTATTAAGAAATACGTATAGTGATGTTAACCTAACAACAGATATAATAGTTGGATTCCCAGGAGAAACAGATGAAGAATTTAATAAAACATATCAATTTTTAAAAGAAATCAAATTTTATAAAATGCATGTATTTAAATATTCACCACGAAAAGGAACAAAAGCGGCAGTAATGCCTAATCAAATAAGTGGAGACATGAAGGAAGAAAGAAGCAAAAAATTAATTGAATTATCTGATAGAAATGAAATTGAATATAATAAGTCATATATTGGAAAAAATGTTGAAGTATTATTTGAAGAAGAAAAAGATGGAATGTATAAAGGACATACACAAAATTATATAATGGTATATTGTCAATCAAAAGAAAATTTGGACAATAAAATTATAGACGTAGTGTGTAAAAAAGCGGACAAAGAACATATTATTGCTATTATGGAATAATGTAACAAAAATGTAATATTTATGTAACAAAAACTTAATACAAAAAAATAGCAAATATCTTGATATTTAATTTAAAGTATAGTATAAATTAAATAGAGATTATTAAATACAAAGGAGGAACTACAAATGGCAGAAATAAATCAAGAATCAGGTGTATTTGGTGGAATATCATTTGAAAATAATATGAGTCAAAATGGTGTTATTGAAAATGCTGGAACAATAAGAAATGAAGCATTACCAGCAAAAACAGGATTTTGGCAAAAATTCAAAGCTTTCTGGTTACAAGATATTGACTGGAACAAAGAAATAAAAGTTGAATTAACACCAGCTCAACAAAAAGTTGAAGATGAAATAAATGAATTTTTACATCAAGAAATTACTTGGGACAAAGTACATGATTTCTTATTCCAAGAAGTAACTTTTGGAAAGAAAAACTAATTTTTATTGTAAATTTTTGGTGAAATATTATAAAAAAGTATAGCATATAAAACATATATATGTTATACTTTTTTTGTTATAGAGGTGAGAGAAAATGGCAAAGAGCAAAACAGTATTTGTATGCAATGAATGCGGATACGAATCAGGAAAATGGTTGGGAAAATGTCCAGCGTGTGGAAGCTGGAATACTTTTTTTGAACAAAAAATAGTAGAAAGCAAAAACAGTTCATTAAAAGCAGAAAAAGGAACAAACAATGTACCACAAAAATTAAACTCATATGAAGCGAAAGAAACAATAAGAACATCAACAGGATTTGACGAATTAGACAGAGTTTTAGGTGGAGGACTTGTAAAAGGCTCATTAATTTTACTAGGTGGAGAACCAGGTATTGGTAAATCAACATTAATTTTACAATTATGTGATAAAGTAAAAGGAGAAGGACAAGTTTTATATGTTTCAGGAGAGGAATCAGCAGAACAAATAAAACTTAGAGCAGATAGATTACGGAATAAATAATGAGAACATACTATTTTTGGGAGAAACAGATATAGATGTAGTAAATCAAAATATAATAAATTTAAATCCAAAATTAGTAATAATAGATTCAATACAAACAATGTACTCAGAAGAAATATCTGCAGCGGCAGGAAGTGTAAGCCAAGTAAGAGAAATTACATCACAAATAATGAGAGTGTGTAAATCAAGAAATATAACAACAATAATCATAGGTCATGTTACTAAAGACGGAAACATTGCAGGACCAAGAGTTTTGGAACATATGGTAGATACTGTTTTATACTTGGAAGGTGAAAGATATTTTTCATACAGAATACTAAGAGGAGTAAAAAACAGATTTGGTTCAACAAATGAAATTGGTATGTTTGAAATGAGAGGAGAAGGAATGTGTGAAATAACAAATCCTTCTGATGTGCTGATTTCAGAAAGAGATGACAATCCACCAGGCTCATGTATTGTATCATGTATGGAAGGAACAAGGTCAATGCTAGTAGAGTTGCAAGCATTAACATCTCAAAGCGTATTTGGATATCCAAAGAGAACCGCAAATGGTATAGATTACAATAGATTAGCACTATTAATAGCTGTTTTGGAAAAAAGAGCAGGTATGAACTTAGGAAATCAAGATGTATATTTAAATGTTGTTGGAGGATTGAAAATAAGTGAACCTTCAATAGATTTGGGTATATTGATGGTAACTGCATCTAGTTATAAAAACAAGCCAATTGAAAAAGGTGTTGCAATAATGGGCGAAGTTGGGCTTACAGGCGAAGTTAGAAGAATTAATATGATAGAAAAAAGACTAAAAGAAGCGGAAAAATTAGGATTTAAAAAATGTATAATTCCAGAAAGTAACAAAAAAGGCTTGAAAGAAAAATTTAAATTAGATATAATAGGTGTGAAAGATATAAATGAAGCAATGAAAAGTTGCCTTTAGAAAAGGACAAAAACAAGAAGAGGGAGGTAAATAACTTGACAGCCGACTTACTTAAATTAATAGCACCAGGAACACCAATTAGAGATGGACTGGAAAACATATTAAGAGCAAAAACAGGTGCACTATTACTTATAACTGACAATAATGATGTAATAAAAGAAATTGTTGACGGAGGATTTTATATAAACGAAGAATATTCATCTTCAAAACTATATGAATTAGCAAAAATGGATGGAGCAATTGTTTTAAGTGGTGATTTGAAAAGAATACTATTCGCAAATGCACAACTTATACCGTCAAGAGAAATAGAAACAAGAGAAACAGGAACTAGACACAGGACTGCAGAAAGAACGGCAAAACAAACAGGAGAACTTGTAATAAGTATATCTCAAAGAAGAAATATAATCACAATATTTAAAGGCGACTTTAGATATATATTAGAGGACACAAATGCCGTATTAAATAAAGCAAATCAGGGAATTCAAACATTAGAAAGATATAGAAAAGTATTTGACAATAGACTTTCAATATTAAATGAATATGAATTCAATGACATAGTAACACTAAAAAATGTAATTGATGTAATACAAAGAGCTGAAAGAGTAAGAAGAATAGCAGACGAAATAAAAAATCAAATTTACGAATTAGGTGTTGATGGAAGACTTGTAAGCATGCAATTACAAGAACTTATGGGTGGACTAGAAAAAGAAGAAGAATTAATTATAAAAGATTATATAGTAGCATCAAAATCAACTAGAAAAAAGAAGACACCAGAAAAGGTTATAGAGGAATTGTCAAAAATACAGTATGAAGAGATGGCTAGAGAAAATACAATTGCAAAATTACTAGGATATGAAACTTTTGACAATTATGACGAAGTTGGTGTATATACAAGAGGATACAGAATTTTAAATAAAATACCACGAATGCCATCAAATATAGTAGAAAACTTAGTATCATCATTTAAATCATTCCAACATGTACTTGCGGCTGATATAGAAAGTTTAGACGAAGTTGATGGAATTGGTGAAGTTAGAGCAAGAACAATTAGGCAATCTTTAAGAAGAATGCAAGAACAATTTATGTTCGAATAAAATAAAAGAAATCGAAGGGAGAAAAAAATGAAAAACGTAGGAAAAATAATTTGGATAATAGCAATGATTGCTATAATAGTATTAATAGGAGTTGTAGGATTTGGATATTATAAAAAGGTAACATTTAAAAGTCAAAATCCAGTAGCAACAATGGAAGTAGAAAACTTTGGAACAATAAAAATGGAATTGTATCCAGATCAAGCACCAGAATCTGTAGCAAACTTTATAAAGTTAGCAAATAATGGATTTTATGACGGAACAACATTCCACAGAATAGTAAAAGACTTTATGATACAAGCAGGTTCAAAAGACGGAGATGGAACAACTGGAGCGAAAATAAGCAACTTAAAAGATGGAGGAGAAGACAAAAATTATACAATAAAAGGTGAATTTTTATCAAATGGAGTAACAAATACTATAAAATTTGAAGAAGGGACAGTTGCAATGGCTAGAGCCGACTATACCCAATATTCTTCAAGTTTAAAAGAAGAATCTTATAACTCAGGATGTTCACAATTCTTTATAATGACAAAAGAAAATTCAAATTTAAATGGATACTATGCAGCATTTGGAAAAGTAACAGAAGGAATGGATATTGTACATAAAATAGAAGAAGTTGAAGTAAAAGCGGCAGATGGACAAGAAGATACAGAAAATGCAGAAATTAGTACACCGGTAAATGCACCAAAAGTTACATCAATTAGAGTTGAAACTTATGGAATTGACTATGGTATGCCAGAAACATTAACACCATTTGATTACACATCTTGGATGTATAAACAATATGGAATAGGACAATAAAATGCAATTCTTTTTCTAACTTAGGATTGAGAATTAAGAAAGGATGAAAATAGAGAATGAAAATTTTAGCAGTTGGAGACATAGTAGGTTCTGCAGGCATAAATGAATTAAAACAACAACTTAAAGGAATAAAAGAAAAAGAAAACATAGACTTTACAATAGTAAATGGAGAAAATTCGGCAGAAGGAATGGGAATCACAGAAAAAAACTTTAATGATATAATATCACAAGGCGTAGATGTTGTAACAATGGGAAATCATACATGGGGGAAAAAGGACATATTTAAATTTATAGATAATCCTAAAATAATCAGACCCGCAAATTACCCAGAGGGAGTTGTTGGAAAAGGTTATAACATATATGAATGCAAAGGTAAAAAAATAGCAGTAATCAACTTAATGGGAAGAGTTGATATAAATATTTTAACAGAAAATCCATTTTTAATAGCTAAAAAAATAATATCAAAAATTGAAAACAAAGTAGACATGATATTTGTAGATTTTCATGCAGAAGCAACTGCAGAAAAAATAGCATTGGGATATTATTTAGATGGAAAAGTAACTGCAATTTTTGGAACACATACACATGTACAAACAGCAGATGAAAAAATATTACCAAATGGAACTGGATATATAACAGATATAGGAATGACTGGCCCTGAACATTCTGTAATTGGTATGGATATTAAAGCGTCAATAAAACGTTTTGAAACAACATTGCCAGAGAGATATAGAATTGCAGATGGTAAATCTATATTTAATGGAGTTATATTTGATGTTGATGATAATGCATCAACGGTTGTAGGAATAAAAAGAATATATATAGGAAAATAAAAAGAGAAAATCACAGTATATAGATTATAAACTGTGATTTTTAATATACTACACAGAAAATTTATTTCATAAATTTTCGCGCACGAACAAATTTACTGAAAATTTCAATTTTCTTTGAGTATGATAAAAAGTAGAGTTAAGACTAAAAATTGAAAATTTTCAGATTTGTTCTATTCAACTTGTTTTTATTAGTATAATGTCGAAAAAAAGAATATATTGCGATGAAAACTTGAAAAAATTTCCAGAAAACTATTTACATTTTTTTCCAGAAGTTATAAAATATCATCATAAAAGTTGCAACAAAAAATAAATTATAATTAGGAGGCAAAAGAAAATGGAAATTTTAAAAATTTCATCAAAATCAAACCCTAATTCAGTAGCAGGAGCAATCGCTGGATTAGTTAAAGAATCAAACAAAGCAGAAATGCAAGCAATTGGAGCAGGAGCATTAAATCAAGCCGTAAAAGCAGTAGCAATAGCAAGAGGTTTTGTAGCACCATCAGGCGTTGATTTAGTATGTATACCAGCTTTTGCAGAAGTAGAAGTAGAGGGAGAAGATAGAACAGGAATAAAGCTTATTGTTGAATCAAGAGCATAATATATAAGAATAAATACAATATAAACGGTATTTTGTAAAAAGCAAGATATCGTTTTTTGTTGGTTGGTAATTTGTGTCATAATAATGTAAAATAAAAATAAAATCACCCCTTGACAATTTAAAATTCGTATGTAAAAATATAAAAGAAAAAACAAAAAGAAGGGAAGAAAAGAAATGGAAAAAATAAGAGGATTTGAAATAGCAAAAGGATTCGAAGAAAAAGGAATAAATCTACCAATAAGAAAAACAAAATACTCAGCAGGATATGACATAGAAGCAGCAGAAGACGTAACAATACCAAGTTTCAAAAAAGGAATGGCACCAACACTAATAAAAACAGGAATAAAAGCATATATGCAAGACGACGAAGTACTAATGTTATACAACAGAAGTTCAAACCCAAAGAAAAAAGGACTAATATTAGCAAATAGTGTAGGAGTAATAGACAAAGACTACTATGGAAACCCTGACAATGACGGACACATCATGTTCGCATTTTACAATATCAAAGAAGAAGATGTAACAATAAAAAAAGGTGAAGCAATAGGACAAGGAGTATTCCAAAAATACTTTGTAACAGATGATGACGTAGCAGAAGGAGAAAGACTTGGAGGATTTGGCTCAACATCAAAATAAAAATTGAACACAAAGTCAACAGAAAAAATATAAAAAAATTTTTGCCTTGAAAATACAAGGGTTCAAGGCAAAATAACATAAAAAGTCAAAATAAATGCTTTGACTTTTTTCTTTTTTTGTAGTATAATAAATATGGTTAAAAAATCCAATAAAGTTATTTCATATAGACATAACTTTATAATATTTTTTTGCTGAAAAATGTTTAACAAAATGAAAGGAGTTGACTTACATGTTCAATGTAGGAGACAAAATAGTATACCCAATGCATGGAGCAGGGACAATAGATTCAATAGAAGAAAAAGATATTTTAGGGGAAAAACAATCATATTATATATTAAAAATGCCAAGTAATGTAAAGGTAATGATACCAACAGCAAAAGCTGAAGAGGTTGGTGTTAGAAATATAATAGATAAACAATCAGCAGAAAAAGTATTTTCAGTACTTAGCCAAGACGAAACTGAAATGGAAAAAAATTGGAACAAAAGATATAGAGATAATATGGATAAAATGAAAAGCGGAGACATTTACGAAGTTGCAGATGTTGTTAGAAACCTAAGTTTCAAACAAAAAGAAAAAGGACTATCTACAGGAGAAAAGAAAATGTTAAACAATGCTAAACAAATATTAGTAAGTGAATTAGTTTTAGCAGAACACGCAACTCAAGATGTTATAGAAGAAGAAATAGAAAGCAAAATTAATACATCATTTATGACATTTAGAGCAGAAGGCGTAGAACAACAAAGCATAGTAAATAAATTTATTCCATTTGACAGTAATAATGGAACAACAAATGCATAATACATAAATTAATAATTTTGAATTCAGAAGAAACTAAAGTTTTGGATGGAACTAGTGTAACTTCTGAATTTTTAAGTTGTTAATATTGATAATTTTTTTATTGAAAAAATTTTTCAAAAAATTTCAAAAAATGTATTGACAAATCTTTTATATAATATTATAATATCAATTGTCGTTAGGACAAGCCAGTTCAATATTAAATGCAGATGTGGCGGAACTGGTAGACGCACAGGACTTAAAATCCTGCGGTTGAATAAACCGTGCCGGTTCGATTCCGGCCATCTGCACCAGTAAATCACAAGGTTTAATTTTTTAACTTGTGATTTTTTTATTTAAATTTGACATATCCAAAAATGATATAATAATATATATCGAAAAGCAGTCAAAAAAACAAGGAGGAAACCATGAAATTAGGAATAGTAGGATTACCAAATGTAGGAAAAAGTACATTATTTAACAGTATAACAAAAGCAGGAGCAGAATGTGCAAACTATCCATTCTGTACAATAGAACCAAACGTAGGAGTTGTAGCAGTACCAGACGAAAGGTTAGACAAACTAACAGAAATGTACAAGCCAGAAAAAACAACACATGCAGTAATAGAATTTGTAGATATAGCTGGATTAGTAAAAGGAGCAAGTAGAGGAGAAGGACTAGGAAACAAATTCTTATCACACATTCGTGAAACAGACGCAATAGTAGAAGTAGTAAGATGCTTTGAAGACTCAAACGTTGTGCATGTAGACGGAAGTGTAAATCCAATAAGAGACATAGAAACAATAAATCTAGAATTAATATTTGCAGACATAGAAACAGTAAATAAAAGACTAGACAAAGCAAGAAAAAATCTAAAAGCAGATAAAAAATATCAAGAAGAAATAGACTTACTAGAAAAAATACTAAAAGTTCTAGAAGAAGGAAAATCAGCAAGAACAATAGAATTTAACGAAGATGAACAAGTACTTGTAAAAGACATGTTTTTATTAACAACAAAACCAATTTTATATGTAGCAAATGTATCAGAAGACCAATTAGAAGATGCAGAAAATGACGAATTAGTAAAACAAGTAAAAGAATATGCATCAACAGAAAAAGCAGAAGTCATTCCATTATGTGTAAAAATAGAAGAAGAACTTTCTGGACTAGAAGATGACGACAAAAAAGAAATGTTAGAAGCATTAGGATTAGAAGAATCAGGCTTAGATAAAGTTATAAAAAGAAGTTATGACTTGTTAGGATTAATGTCATTCTTAACAGCAGGAGAACCAGAAGTAAGAGCTTGGACGATTAAGAAAGGAACTAAAGCACCACAAGCAGCGGGAAAAATTCACTCTGACATAGAAAGAGGATTTATAAAAGCAGAAGTTGTATCATATGATGATTTAATTAGAGAAGGATCAATGGTTGCGGCAAAAGAGAAAGGACTTGTGCGTTCAGAAGGAAAAGAATATATTATGCAAGATGGAGATATTGTTTTATTTAAATTTAATGTGTAAAAATAAAATTTCAAATTTGTTGAAATAAAAAGAATTATAAATAATTATAAAGAAAATGTAATAATTTTGTAATATTTTTGTGATATAAATGTAAAATAAAAATATCAAAAACATATTGACTTATAAAAATATAAAGTATAAAATTATAATAGAGATTAAAAGTTGCAATCAAACAAAAAAAGTAGTATAATATTGTTTGTTTGTAGAATAATATTTTTAAATAAAGGAGAGAATTAATATGAACAAAACAAAAATAGTAAGTGTAGTTTTAGTAACAATGATATTGGTAGCTATAGTATTTACAGCAAACAGTGTATTTGCTGCAGAAGATTTAACAGGATCTTTATTAGGAAATAGTACAACAAATAACACAACAAATAATACTGTAGATAATAGTACAAACAATACAACATTAAACACAACAAACAACACAGTAAACAACACAACAAATAATACTGCAGTTTTAACAACAAACAATACAAGCACTTATAATAACACATCACTACCAAAAACAGGTGTTGCAGATTCAATGCCAGTTGCTATATTAGTTGTTGTATTAGGTATATCAGGAGTATATGCTTACAAAAAAATGCAAGAATATAAAAATATCTAATTAATATTTCGAAAAAAGTATAAGTAAATTAATAAAAAGATAAAGGAATTTTTTAAAATTCCTTTATTTTTTTTTCTATTTTGTATATAATAGGAAAAGAAAAAAGGAGCGATACAAATGAATGAAAAACAAGCACAAAAAAGAATAGAGGAATTAAGAAAACAAACAGACTATTATGCGCAAAAATACTATGATGATGACGCACCAGAAATATCAGATTTTGAGTATGATATGTTAATGGTTGAATTGCGTAATTTAGAAAAAGATTATCCACAATTTATATCAAAAGACTCATTAACACAAAAGGTTGGCGGACATGTAAAAGAAGGATTTGAAAAAGTAACACATGAAGTTCCACTTCAAAGTTTACAAGATATTTTTAGCTTTGAAGAAGTAGAAGAATTTTGCCATAAGATGGAAGAAAAGGCAAAAGAAAATGGAATTGATAAAGTTAAATATGTTATAGAAACAAAAATAGATGGTTTATCTTCAGCACTTGAATATAAAGATGGAAAATTTGTTAGAGGCGCTACAAGAGGAAATGGGTTAGTTGGAGAAGATGTAACACAAAATTTAAAAACGGTTAAAACAATTCCAATGGAAATTGACGACAAAATTGACATAACAGTTCGTGGAGAGGTATTTATTTCTAAAAAAGATTTTGAAAAAATGAATCAAGAAAGGGAAGAAAATGAAGAAGAACTATTTGCCAATGCTCGTAATGCAGCTGCAGGTTCACTTCGTCAATTAGATAGCAAAATAACTGCAACAAGACCACTTGATATTTATATATTTAATGTTCAAAAAATAGAAGGAAAAGAATTCAATTCACACTTTGAGGAACTTGAATATCTAGAAAAGCTTGGATTTAATGTAAACCCTGTACGTATACCATGTGAGACAATAGAAGAAGTAAAAGAAGCAATTAGAAAAATTGGAGAAATGAGAGAAAATTTAACATTTGGTATAGATGGAGCAGTTATAAAAATAGATGATTTAAAATTTAGAGAAATATTAGGAACAACAGTAAAAACACCAAGATGGGCAATTGCTTACAAATATCCACCAGAGCAAAAAGAAACAATATTAAAAGACATAGTATGCCAAGTTGGAAGAACAGGTGTAATTACACCAATGGCAATACTTGAACCAGTAAAGCTTGCAGGTTCAACAATATCAAAAACAACATTGCACAATGAAGATTTTATAAAAGAAAAAGGCTTAAAAATAGGAGATACAGTAGTTATCCAAAAAGCAGGAGATGTAATTCCTGAAATAGTAAAGGTTGTTGAAGAAAAAAGAACAGGTGAAGAAAAAGACTTTGAAATGCCAAGAGTATGTCCAGTATGTGGAGCAGAAGCAGTAAGAGAAGAAGGAGAATCAGCAGTAAGATGTACAGGAATTGAATGTCCAGCAAAACTATTTAGAAATTTGGTTCATTTTGTATCAAGAGAAGCAATGAATATAGATGGACTTGGAGAAAATATCATTCAACAATTATTAGACAGAGAATTGATTCATAACATATCAGATATATATGAATTAAAATTTGAGGACATTGCATCACTAAAAAAGAATGGAAAGAAATTTGCACAAAACTTAATTGACAGTATTAATGCAAGTAAAGAAAATGATTTATATAGATTAATAACAGCATTAGGCATTAGACATGTAGGTGGAAAAGCATCAAAAATGTTAGCAAGAAAATACAGAACAATGGACAACCTAGCAAATGCAACATTTGAAGAACTAAGTGAAATAAAAGACATTGGAGAAGTAATGGCAAATAGCATTAGAGAATTCTTTTTACAAGAACAAACATTAGACTTGTTAAATAAATTAAAATCAGCTGGTGTTAATATGAATTGTTTGGAAGAAGAAAGTACAGACAAAAGATTTGAAGGAAAAACTTTTGTATTAACAGGAAGTTTAGAAAAATATACAAGAAAAGAAGCAGAAGATATAATTGAAAGACTAGGCGGAAAAACATCAGGTTCTGTATCTAAAAAAACAGATTATGTTTTAGCAGGTGAGGATGCAGGAAGTAAATTAACAAAAGCCCAAAGCCTTGGAGTTACAGTTATATCAGAAGATGAATTTGAGAAAATGTCTCATTAGGGACGGTTCTGTTTGAGACATCGGTTCCAAATGGGACATTGGATAGATATTGAAAGAATTGGAGAGAGTTATGGAAGAAAAATATACATTTGAAATGATGTGGGAAGACTTGAATAATGGTTATCAAATTTTTTACACATATGTAAGAAATAGATATTTGTTATTTAAAACCGCACCAAATTGCTATACACAAAAACTATTAACAGACCACAAGAAAAATCCACAACCTAAAATGTCAATGCTTACATTAAAAAGGGTTAAGGAGATGTTTCCTGATATGGAAGATATTGAATATAAGATAATAAGTGATAATTAATATAATAATAAAGATATATAAAATTGGAAAAGGAAAAACAATGGAAAAAATATTAGCAAAAAAACTAAATTATGGAGATACAATTGGGGTAGTAGGAGTATCAAATAGTTTGAAACTAAACAATAGATATGAAGATTTTAAAAAAGCAGAAGATTTTCTACTAAGTAAAGGGTTCAAAATAAAAAAAGGAAAATATATAGAAGAAGATTATTATGGCTCAGCAGGAACAAATAAACAAAAAGCAGAAGATTTAATGGAAATGTTTAAAGATGATGAAGTTAAAGCAATTATCTGCTTAGAAGGTGGTCAAACTTGTAATACTTTTATTGATTTATTAGACTATGAAGAAATAAAAAAACATCCTAAAATAATTACAGGATATAGTGATATAACGGTGTTATTACAGGCTATTCACAAAAAAACTGGATTAGTAACATTTCATGGTGAATCATTTATACATTTTGGTGAAAATGATGCAGAAGAGAAGTATAAAGAATTTGAACAAACTTTTATAAATAAAAAAATTGGAAAATTTGAAACCGGAATAAAAAAAGTAATAAGAAGTGGAAATGTAGATGGTGAATTAGTTGGAACAAATTTGGGATGTATGATGTATTTAATTGGAACAGAGTACTTTCCAGATATGCAAGATAAAATTTGGATAATTGAAAGTTATGAAACATCACCAAATGAATGTCAAAGAAGATTTACTCAATTGAAACAAATTGGTGTTTTTGATAAAGTAAAAGGAATAATTATAGGATATAATTATGATTTGCAAAAAGATGGAGAGGTATATCCACAAATGGAAGATATATTACTGGAATATACAAAAGAATATAATTTTCCAATTATAAAGTGTAATGATTTTGGCCACAAAATTGTAAATGGTGTTATACCAATAGGTGTAAATGCAAAAATTGATACTGATAATTGCAAAATAAAAATAGAAGATAATTTTTTAGAAAATTAAAAGTATAAAGTATAAGGAGAAAAGCGATGGCTGTAATTATAGATGGAAAAGAATTAGCAAAAAAGATAAGAGCAAATTTAAAAATAGAATGTGAAGAATTAAAGAAAAAAAATATAAACTCAAAATTAGCAGTAATAATGGTAGGAGAAGACCCTGCATCAAAAGTATATGTAAGAAATAAAAGCAGAGCATGTGAAGATGTTGGAATAAAATACGAAGAATATTTACTAGACTCAAAAATAACTCAAAAAGAATTAATAGAACTAATAGAAAAATTAAACAACGACAAAACAATAAATGGAATATTATTACAAAGTCCAATACCATCAAATTTAGATATAAATGAAGCATTTAGAACAATATCACCAGAAAAGGATGTTGACGGTTTTAATCCAATAAATGTCGGAAAATTAGTTTTAAATCAAGACACATTTGTATCTTGTACACCATACGGAATAATGAAAATGTTTGAAGAATATAATATTGACTTAACTGGCAAAAATGTGGTAATATTAGGAAGAAGCAACATTGTGGGTAAACCATTAATACATTGTTGCCTAAATAAAAATGCGACAGTAACATCATGTCATTCTAAAACACAAAATCTTGCACAAAAAGCAAAAGAAGCAGATGTATTGATATCAGCAATTGGAAAAGCAAATTTTGTAACTGCAGATATGGTAAAAGACGGTGCAGTTGTAATTGATGTAGGAATAAATAGATTAGACAATGGCAAAATTACAGGTGATGTTGATTTTGAAAGTGTAAAGGAAAAAGCAAGTTATATTACACCGGTTCCTGGGGGAGTTGGACCGATGACAATTGCAATGCTTATGAATAATGTTATTAAGGCTACTAGAAGACAAAATGGAATGGTAGATTAATATAAAAATAAAGTGGGACACAAATTATTGTGTCTCTTTTTTCGTTTTGAGACAAGTTTAATAATTCAAAAGTATCTTATTATATGGCTGAAAAATGAAAAAATAAAAAGGAGGAATATAAAAATTGGAGAACTTAGAAAATAAAAAATATTGGATTTGGTTTAGTCTAATAAAAGGATTAGGTTGTGTAAGAAAACACAAGTTACTAAAAAAATATGGTACACCAGAAGAAATATATAAATTGAGCAAGAGTAAGTTACTAAAAATTAATGGAATAGGAGAAGAAACGGCAACAAATATTATAGAATCAAAAAATGAAAAAATATTAAATTATCATATTAAATATATGAAAGAAAATAATATTGACATTATCCACATATGTGAAAAAAGTTATCCACAGATATTAAAGCAAATTTATGATGCTCCAGTAAGTTTGTACATTAGAGGAAATAAAGAAATTTTAAATGGTAAAAACATTGGCATTGTAGGATGTAGGGAATGTACAGATTATGGAAAAAAGGCAGCAAAATATTTTGCTTATAATTTATCAAAAGAAAAATCTGTTAATATTGTTAGCGGTTTGGCTAAGGGTGTGGATAGTTATGCACATTGGGGTTCAGTTGGAGCCAATATTGAATGCAAAAGCACCCAAAACTGTGGAAAACAAAATATAGACTGTGGAAAAATCAAGAAAAGTTGTGGAAAGTTAAAAAATGATTGTGGAAAAACAATTGCTGTACTAGGAAATGGTTTAGATATGATTTATCCAAAAGAAAATATAGAATTAGCAAATGAAATAGTAAGAAGCGGTGGAGCAATTATATCAGAATATCCATGTGGTACTAAGCCAGACAAGATGAACTTTCCAGCAAGAAATAGAATTATAAGTGGACTAAGTAAAGGGATAATTGTTATAGAAGCGAAAGAAAAAAGTGGAACATTAATCACAGTCGATTTTGCTTTAGAACAAGGAAGAGATGTTTTTGTTGTTCCTGGAAATATAAATTCAATAAATTCTGTTGGTACAAATGATTTAATAAAACAAGGTGCAAAAATTGTTACTTCTTATGAAGATATAAAATAAAAGCCGCCTTTAAATAAAGGCGACTTAAAGTTGATGTTTTAATTAAGAGAATATTAGTTTTATAATAAACCAAAAAATCGAAATAACAAAAACAACCAAGGTCGAGATTATAAATGTTATAGCGAAAGCCAATACAAAAGCAAGAACAACATTATCAGTAGTGTTTGATGCCTTTGATATCGCAGCGCAAAATGCCAAAAAGGCAGGAAGTATTATAAAAGCCAAAACATATCTTAATTTGTTTTTTAAAACTTCCATTTTAAACCATGACCGTATCATAAATTTTTCCTCCTTAAAATTATTTGTCCTCCTGTGGGAGCGAGGAAATTCATACAATAAGTTAAAAATATTATATCACAAAAAATGAAAATATCAACAAACATATGTTTACAAAATTTAAATAAAATGATATAATAAATATAGTTTGAAAAATGGAGGTGGATTATGCAAAATACAGAACAACATATTTATATTGCAATAGACCTAAAATCATTCTATGCATCAGTAGAATGCCAAGAAAGAGGGCTAAATCCATTAACAACAAACTTAGTAGTAGCAGATAATAGTAGAACTGAAAAAACAGTATGTCTAGCAGTAACGCCATCATTAAAACAATATGGAATAGGAGGTAGAGCCAGATTATTCGAAGTGATACAAAAAGTCAAAGAAATAAATATAGAAAGAAAAATAAAAGCGCCAAATCATAGATTTACAGGAACAAGTTATGACGATACAGCATTAAAAAAGAATTCGGATTTGGAACTATCATATATAATTGCTCCACCGCGAATGAAGTATTACATGCAATACAGTACAAAAATATATAATATTTACCTTAAATGGTTTTCGGCAGAAGACATTTATGTGTATTCAATTGATGAGGTATTTATTGATGTAACACATTATTTAAAAACATATAATATGAGAGCAAGAGAATTAATAACCAAGGTAATTCAAGATGTTTATGATAATACAGGAATTACAGCAACAGGTGGAATGGGAACTAATTTATACTTGGCAAAAATTGCTATGGATATAGTTGCAAAACATGCGCAACCAAATAAAAATGGAGTTAGAATAGCGGGATTGGATGAAAAGTTATATAGAAAATTACTTTGGACACATACACCTATTACTGATTTTTGGAGAGTAGGAAAGGGAACAGCAAAAAAACTTGAAAAACATGGAATTTATACTATGGGTGATGTGGCAAGAACATCTATAAAAAATGAAGACTTATTATATAAATTATTTGGAATTAATGCGGAGTTGTTAATTGACCATGCTTGGGGATATGAGCCAGTAACAATAGAAAGTATAAAAGCATATAGACCAGCATCAAATAGTATTTGCTCAGGGCAAGTATTACATTGTCCATATAATTATGAAGATACAAAAGTAATTGTAAAAGAGATGGCTGAATTATTAACATTAGATTTGGTTGAAAAGAATTTGGTAACAAATCAAATTGTATTAACAATAGGATATGATGTTGAAAATATAACAAATAGAAATATTAGTTACAATGGGGAAGTAACAACAGATAGATATGGACGCAAAATTCCAAAACATGCACACGGAACTATTAATTTGGACCATCAAACATCATCAACTAAGATTATAATGGATGCAACAATGAAATTATACGAAAGAATTATAAATAAAAACCTAATTGTTAGAAGAATAAATATTACGGCGAATAATGTAATAAGTGTGAGAAAGGCTGAAAATAAAAAAGCATTTGAACAAATTGATTTATTTACAGATTATCATAAAAAAGAGAAAGAACAACAAGAAGAAAAAAAGGAAAGAAATTTGCAAAAAGCGGTAATTGATATAAAAAATAAATATGGAAAAAATGCTATTGTCAAGGGAATGAATTTGCAGGATGCAGGAACTACTATTGATAGAAATAATCAAGTTGGAGGGCATAAAGCATAGAAATAACAAGGAAATGTAAAAATTGTTTAAACTTTGAAAAGGATGGAATGTAAAATGAAAAAAGATGATTACAGTGATATTATAAATTTACCTCATTATGTTTCTAAAAAGAGACCACAAATGAGTATAGAGCAAAGGTCTGCACAGTTTGCACCTTTTGCTGCTTTGACTGGGTATGAGGATGAAATTGAAGAAGCGGGGAAAGAGTTTATTAAAAAGATGGATGAAAAATAATGACAAAGAGAATATGAAAATTTCTTGACTTTTGATTTTCATATGTTATACTTATATTAATGAAACATTGTAATCCGTTGTGAAAACAACGCAATCATTTTAATCCGATAGTCAAAAGACTATCGTTTTTTTAATTTGCTTTATGAAAAAATAATATAAAAAATAGTTTTCAATAATCACAAATATCGCCTTATTGTGTATTATATACATAATGTGGACAGATAAACAAATATAAAAATACACCACATTGAGCTTAGCCGAGCTTTGTGGTGTGAACTATTAATATAGGTAGCACACATTGTCTGTGGCTCTCATTTCTATTTTTATTATACATTCTTATTTCAAGTTTGTCAAATATTTTATGATAAAAAAAGAAGTAGTTTTAAAACTACTTCTTTTTGTGGTGGCTCGAAGTGGAATCGAACCACTGACACGGGGATTTTCAGTCCCCTGCTCTACCAACTGAGCTATCGAGCCA
>CAKPJK010000012.1 GCA_934162615.1 uncultured Clostridia bacterium | reverse complement strand
AACTTTGATAAAGCATTATCACATCCAAATAAAGAAGATTTAAAAACATTAGAACAAATTGTAATATTATACGAGGAAAAATAAAAATGTCAGATATTAGTGGTATTTGGAGATTCTGTTTTAAAAGGAGTTATATACGAAAATAATATTTATAAAGTATCTCAAAATAGATTTTCTAATATATGTGAGGATATATTAGGAGTGTCAATAGAAAACAAAGCAAAATTTGGGAGTACAATAAATATTGGAAAAAATATAATATTCAAAAATGTCGAATTGATTAAGAAAACAAAAAGTAAATATGTTGTAATGGAATTTTGGGGAAATGACAGTGATTATAATTGGAGAGAAATATCAGAAAATCCAGACAAAGAACATTATTCCAAAAGTTCAATAACACAGTTCATTGAAATATATTCGTATCTTATAGATGAATTAAAAAGAATAGGAAAAGAACCTGTATTATTATCATTACCACCAATAGATTCAACTAAATATTTTGATTATATAAGTAAAAAATTAAATGCTGATAATATATTAAAATGGATGGAATGAAATAAACAATTACTCAAATCTACTATGTGATGATGGAATACACCCAAATGAAAAAGGACACAAAATTATTGCAGAAGCTATAAAGGAACATATAGAAAAAAGAAAAATTGAATTAATAGGTTAGCCACAAATTACAATTTTAAAAAATAAATCATAAAACAACATGTAAAACATATAAATTTAGTAATATTGTAAAAAGGGGAAATTGCTGTGAACGAAATCTTAAAAACAACATTACTAGGTTTATTTTTTGGCACATTTGGAACAACAATAGGAGGAATACTAGGAATAGTAATCAAAAAAAATTCAAACAAATTTCTAAGTTTTATACTATCATTTGCATCAGGCCTAATGATGTCAGTAATATGCTTTGACTTAATACCAGAAGCCTTAGGGATTAGTAACATATATGGAGTAGTATTCGGTGTATTAATAGGAATAATATCAATGATATTTTGTGACGTAGTAGTTCAAAAAAAATTCAATAAAAAGCAACAAAAATATGTGGAAAATAATGATTTATTAAAAACAGGAATCATTGTATCAATAGGGTTAGCGATACACAACTTTCCGGAAGGTTTAGCAATTGGTTCAGGCTTTGAAGCATCAATGCGTTTGGGACTTGGATTGGCAATTGCAATATGTTTACATGATATACCAGAAGGAATATCAATGGCAGTACCTATGAAAAATGGAGGAATGTCAAAAGCAAAAGTTATTTTTTATGTAATATTATCAGGAGTTACAACAGGAGTTGGTGCATTTTTTGGAGCAATCGTAGGTTCTATTTCTCAAAGTGTAATTGCGGTTTGCCTAAGCTTTGCGGCCGGTGCAATGTTGTATATTGTTTCTGGTGAATTAATACCTGAATCAAATAAATTATATAAAGGTAGAATGTCTGCTGTTGGTAATATGATAGGGTTTATAATTGGGATTTTTGCAACGCAATTATGAAAAAAATGGGGCAAATAAATGCTTCATTTTTTACATCTTATATAGCGAAAAAATGTTTGAAAAATATTCTAAATTCTATTGACTTTTAAAATGTAAAATTATATAATTGGACAAGAAAATTTGGAGAAAATATCAATTAAATAATTTAGAAAGTAGGAATAAAAATGCAAGATATATTAAAAGGATTAAATGACAAACAATACGAAGCAGTAGTAAACACAGAAGGACCATGTCTAGTAATAGCTGGAGCAGGAAGCGGAAAAACAAAAGTATTAACACATAAAATCGCGTACTTAATAGGAGAAAAACAAGTAAAACCATGGAACATATTAGCAATTACATTCACAAATAAGGCTGCAAACGAAATGAAAGAAAGAATTGGGAATTTAGTAGGAGATGTTGCGGCAGACATATGGATGGGAACATTTCACTCAATATGTGTACGTATATTAAGAAGATTTATAGACAGAATAGGTTTTGATTCTTCATTTATAATCTTTGATACATCTGACCAAAGAACATTAGTAAAAGCATGTATTAAAAGCATAGGTTTAGATGATAAAATGTTTACGGACAGAAGTGTTTTATCAGAAATAAGCAATGCAAAAAATGAAATGTTAGAACCAGACCAATATACAGTAAGAGCGAATGGAGACTTTAGAAAAGAAAAAATTGCGTTAGTATATGAAATGTATCAAAAACGTTTAAAAGAAAATAATGCAATAGACTTTGATGATATCATAAATTATACAATTAAAATATTAATGGAAAATACTGATATATTAGAATATTACTCAGATAAATTTCATTATGTATTAGTAGACGAATATCAAGATACAAACAAGGCTCAATTTACATTGGTAACAATGCTTGCATCTAAAAATGGAAACATAACAGTTGTTGGAGATAATGACCAAGGAATTTATAGTTTTAGAGGTGCTGATATTTCAAACATTTTAAATTTTGAAAGAGATTTTCCAGGAACAAAAATAATCAAATTGGAGCAAAATTATAGATGTACAGGAAATATTTTAAAAGCAGCAAATGCAGTAATCAAAAATAATGAAGTTACATATAAAAAAGAATTGTGGACAGAAAATGAAGTTGGAAACTTACCTGCAGTATATTCTGCTAAAAATGAATATGATGAAGGAACATATATTGCACAACAAATTGAACATTTAAGAAGAGAAGAATATTACAAATATTCAGACTTTGCAATTTTATACAGAATGAATACTCAATCAAGAGCAATAGAGGAAATTCTAAGGAGAGAAAGCATTCCATATAAAATTATAGGTGGTCTTAAATTCTATGAAAGAAAAGAAATTAAAGACATAATTTCATACTTAAGATTAATACAAAATCCATCAGACAACTTGAGTTTGAAGAGAATAATTAATGAACCTAAAAGAGGAATTGGAAAAACAAGTTTAGACAAAATAGAAGAATTATCAATTAATAGTGGAGTTCCAATGTATGAAATTATTAAAAATGCGGAACAATATGGATTAAATAGAGTATTTTTAAATTCAAGAGAATTCGTAAATGCAATAGAAGAATTAAGAGCTAAAAAAGATGATATTAAAATATCTGATTTAATAAAAGAAACACTTAAAAAATCAGGATATACTCAGGCATTGGAAAATGAAAATACAATAGAAGCAGAAAACAGAATAGAAAACTTGGACGAGTTCTTAACTGTTGCAATAGAATTTGAGGACGAATCTGCAGATAATAAATTAAGTGATTTTTTAGAGGGAATAACATTATCAAGTGATATTGATAATATGGAAGAGGCAGAAGAAACTGTAACACTTATGACATTACATAGTGCAAAAGGACTTGAATTCCCAGTAGTATTTTTGGTAGGAATGGAAGAAGGAATATTCCCAGGTTATAAATCTATTGGAGAACCAAAAGAACTAGAAGAAGAAAGACGTTTATGCTATGTAGGAATCACAAGAGCAAAAGAGCATTTATTCTTAACATGTAGTAAACAACGTACCATATTTGGTTCAACAAGTTGTAACCAAGTATCAAGATTTTTAAGAGAAATACCAAGTGATTTATTAGACGGATATGATGATGCTTTAGGAGAAAGACAAGAAAGTAATAGTAATATTTTTGGAGATTCAAAATATAGTTGGACATATGGAAGCAAAGACAATGGAAATATTAAAACATATAAAATTGATAAAAATGAACCAAAAGTCGCAGCTGCAAGTAGTAGTACAAGTAACAATGGATTTATGTTTAGAACTGCAGAAAGCTTCTTAAATAATTTAACAAAAAAATCATCAGGAGCAAATGTTGATTTATCTAAATATAAAGAAGGAGTCAGAATTTATCACAAAAAATTTGGCGAAGGTGTTATTAGTAATGTTGAGCCAGAGGGTGATGATTTAAAAGTTGATATTCAATTTGATAAAGTTGGACATAAACGTTTAATGGCAAAATTTGCTAATTTAGAAATAATTTAAAAAATTCGGGATTGGGGGACAGGTCTTCAATCCCGAAATTTTTTATTTTGTTTTTTGACGAAATAAAGAATAAAATTTTTAAAATTGCAAATGATAAATAAAGAATGACGCTGAACAAAGTAAGGCGTAGAGAAAGGATGATAAAAATGGCAAATTTAAATCAAATGGAATTACAAAACTTAAGACATTTTATAGGTGCACATGAAACAATATACCAAAAATTAAACACATATTCTGCACAAGCAGTAGATCCACAAATAAAACAATTATTTACAAAATCTGCACAAGATGCTTTAAACACAAAACAAAAATTAATGTCTTTTTTAAATAATTAGGAGGAGGAAAAATTATGGATGAAAAAACAATGGTAAACGATATTTTAGCAGGTGTAAAAGCAGATTTAACAGGATATCAAACTGCAATATCTGAGGCAGAAAATATGGAGTTAAGACAAACATTTCAACAAATAAGAAATGGTGATGAAAGTTTTCAATATGAATTATTCAAGATAGCACAAGCAAAAGGATACTACAAACCTGCACAAAAGGCTTCACAAACAGAAGTTGAAACAGTAAAAACAGAATTACAACAATAGAAAAATGGAATTAAGGGGGAATACTCTTAATTCTTTTTTTTGAACAGTTTTTTCAAATTATTGTAATTAATTTCAAATAAAAATAATGATATTAAAAAAATATAGAAAAACTAAAAAAACAAAAGAAAGAATAGTAAAAAACGATTAAAACTTACGGAAAATAAATAAAAGACCTATTGCAAAAAAATAAAAAACAGTGTAAAATGTTGGCAGAATATTATAAGGAGAAATTGTAATGTTTAAAAAAGTATTAATACATACAAGAAGAACAATGAAATTAGTAATTTTGATAGCAGTAATTTTACTTGTTGTAGTGGCAGTTGTAGCATCATTTTATAAAATAAGTTATAGTGTTAGTCTTGATGGCAAAGTTTTAGGATATACAGATAATAAAAGTAAATTACAGACACAAATAAACAATTATATTGAAAAAGGTGAAGAAGAAAATACAGCATTTGTGCAAATAGATAAGTTACCACAATATAAAATATGTCTATTAAAAAGAGATGTTAAATCAAATGACGAAGAAATTTTTGGTACAATAAAATCAGGAGGAACAACATATTATAGATATTATGCTGTATTAGAAAATCAAGAAGAAAAGGTATATGTACCAGATTTTACAGAAGCAGAAGAAATTGTTAATCAACTAAAAGAAAAAAGTAGTGCAAACATAGAGAATATAACAATTTCAGAGAAATATGATACGGAATTAAAAGTAATGGACAATATAGATGATGCAGTTGCAAGCTTATATTCAGAACCTCAAAATGTTGTTGTAGCAACTAATAAAAAAAGTACTACAACAAAAACATCAACAGGAACAGTTAATACTGCAACAAACATATCTGGAACAAAAGTAGCACTTGGAATAACATTAACTAAACCAGTTTCTGGAATTATATCTTCAAGATTTGGAGCAAGAAGTTCAATAAGAAGTTCAGCACATACAGGGTTGGATATAGCAACATCAACAGGAACACCTGTAAAGGCAGCTGCAGCTGGAACGGTTACATTTGCAGGTTGGAAAGGCTCTTATGGAAATTTGATGGTTATAACTCATAGTAATGGGGTTCAAACTTATTATGGACACTGTAGTAAATTATATTTAAGTGCAGGAACAACAGTATCACAAGGACAAACTATTGCAGCTGTTGGGTCAACAGGTAATTCAACAGGACCACATTTACATTTTGAAATAAGAGTTAATGGGGTTGCACATAATCCACAAAGTTATTTATATTAAAAAAAACGATATATTGGAAAAATTCTAATATATCGTTTTTTTGTGAATGAACTAAAAATTTTTGTTTTTTAAATTTTTGTGCATGAACAAGTCTTAAAAATCGAGGATTTTTTAAGATTTGTTTTAAAGAGGCTAAAATTAGCAAAAATATTTTATACCTGTGTTTATGGCATTATTTTTTATAATAACTTTTCCATGTTCTTTAAGTTTAAACTTAAAATTTTTATTATATTTTGCAAGATTAGAAAATTCTAATAATGTGGAATGAAAAGTTATTAAATAATGGTTACATAAGTTTATTCCATCAATTATTAAATAATATGAGGAATTATATAAGTATAAAATTGCACTTTTAAAAAGTTTTTTTGTATTTATATAGTGAGTGTTATGTACAAAATCGCAAAATACACAAAAATCTTCAAATGTTTTAAATTGATAAATTAATGTAGAAGAGTTGAATATGCTTGTAGATTTCTTTACTGTTAAAATTTTTTTATGCTTACTTTCTTCTGAAATGTTTTTTTCTAGGTATTTTGTTATTGTGAAAATAAAGGTATCTTCAGCTTCAGTTGCAATTTCTATTAATAATTTATGACCAGTTGTGTCAAAATTTATTTCTTTTTCTGCTTTATTTAAAATTTCTAAAAATAATTTTTGTGATTCGGGGGAATTTAAAGATAATTCAGTGATATTTAATGTTTTGTCTTTAAAGTCTCCTTTTTTTAATATTATTCTAATTTTATTTTCTGTCAGTTTTTCAAATTTCATAGCAATACCTCCATTTATAATTTTATTATACTACTATTGATATTATATTTAAAGACACAAAATATGGTAATATAATTCTTTACATAAATTTACTAAAACTACTTGAAAAAAAAGTGAAATCACGGTATAATAGCAACTGTAAAAAAAGGTGTATCCGTAAGGACAAAAGAAAAAATGGAGGTAAAAAATGGCGACAAGAGAAAAAAATATATGGATATTGTTGGTATTCTTACTAGCAGGATTAGTAATAGGAGGACTACTTGGAAAATTAGCTTCAAGTGTATCATGGTTATGGTGGCTATCATATGAACAACAATTTGGATTAGAAACACCAATAGTACTAGACTTAAGTGTGTTAAAATTAACATTTGGATTAATGTTTAAAATAAACATTGCTAGCATAATAGGAATGGTATTAGCTATATTTATATACAAAAAAATATAAAAAGTGGGACAAATAAAAAACGAAGGGAAGTTTTAATTTGTCATTAAAAATAAAAGAATTACCAGAAACAGAAAGACCATATGAAAAATTAGAATTGTATGGTGAAAAAGTATTATCAAATGCAGAATTATTAGCAATAATAATAAAAACAGGAACGCGAGAAGAAACATCAGTACAAATAGCACAAAAAATATTAAAACTAAGTAATGATCCCCAAATGGGAGAACTCAATTTCTTAAAAAATATGGCACTGGAGGAACTTAAGCAAATAAAAGGAATAGGTAGAGTAAAGGCAATACAGATAAAAGCTATTTGTGAGTTAGCAATAAGAATGAGCAAACCGTCAAATTATAAAAAAGTGAGAGTACTAAGTTCAGAACATTTGGCGGGAATGCTTATGCAAGAATTGAGATTTGAAAAAATGGAATATGTAAAATTAATATTGTTAAATAACAAAAATGAAATTCTAAAAAATATTAATATATCTCAAGGTGGAACAAATTTTGCAAATGTTAACATAATGGAAATTATAGGAGAGGCAATAAAAATAAAGGCACCCAAAATGATATTAGTACATAATCATCCATCGGGTGATCCAACTCCAAGTAAGGCAGATATAAAAATAACAGATGAAATATATAATGCAGCTAGAATTTTTCAAATTGACTTAATCGATCATTTAGTTATTGGAGATGGAAAATATAGAAGTATTTTTGTTGAGCTTAAACAAAAAATAGAAAAAATAAAAAATAATAAAGGATGTTAATTTAGAAAGGGTTGAAAATTATGAAATTTTTTACATTTGGTTCAAAAGATATAGGAATTGACTTAGGAACTGCAAATATCTTAGTAACACTAAAAGGAAGAGGTATTATTTTAAAAGAGCCTTCTGTTGTTGCGATAGATAGAAAAACAGGAAATATATTAGCAACAGGGAATGAGGCTAAAGAAATGCTTGGAAGAACACCTGACCAGATAAAAGCAGTAAGACCTTTAAAAGATGGAGTAATAGCAGATTTTTCAGCAACACAATTAATGCTTAAAAATATAATACAAAAAGTAGAAAAAAGATATAATGTTGGAAGACCAAGAGTTGTAGTAGGTGTGCCATCAGGAATAACAGAAGTAGAAGAAAGAGCAGTAGAAGAGTCTGTAATTCAAGCTGGAGCAAAAGAGGTATATTTAATAGAAGAACCAATGGCTGCAGCAATTGGAGCTTCGTTAGATGTTGCAGAACCAAGTGGAAGCATAATTGTTGATATTGGAGGAGGAACAACAGAAGTTGCAGTAGTTTCATTAGGAGGAATTGTTGTAAGTCACTCTTTAAGAGTAGCAGGAGATGAACTTGATGAAGATATAGTAAATTATGTAAAAAGAGAAATGAACTTAGCGATTGGTGAAACAACAGCAGAACAAATAAAAATACAAATAGGATGTGCAATGCCATTAATGACAGAAATGTCAATGGAAGTAAGGGGAAGAGACTTAACAGATGGTCTTCCAAGAAACGAAAAAATAACATCAACACAAGTAGAAGAGGCTATAAAAGAATCAATATCAAAAATAGTTGATATTGTTAAAAGTACATTAGAAAAAACACCACCAGAACTTGCATCAGACATTATGGAAAAGGGGATTGTGCTTGCAGGTGGAGGAGCGTTAATAAAAAATTTGGATAAATTATTAAGCATTGAAACAGGAATGCCTGTGTATGTAGCAGAAGAACCATTGGACTGTGTTGTTAGAGGAACAGGAAAAACACTTGATGATTTAGAAAGACTAAAAACAGTACTTGTTAATTCAAGAAAAAGAAGATAAAGGAGAAGATTATGTATAGAAATAAAAAAAGTGGATTACTAGGAATTGTAATAACAATAGTAGTTTTAATATTAATAGTTATTTTTTCTAATAAAGAAGCAAATACATCATTTTTTGAAAATGTTGCAAACAAATTGGTCATGCCTATACAAAATGGATTAACATATTTAAAAAATAAAGTGAGTGGAAATTCTACTTTTTTTACGGATATAAGTAATTTGAAGACGGAAAATAAAGAATTGCAAGAAAAAAATAGTAAATTAGAGCAATCGTTAAGAGAATTGGAAAATATAAGAACAGAAAACGAAACTTTAAAAGAATACTTAGGTTTAACAGAAAAATATGGAGAATATAAAACAATACCAGGGTATGTAATAAATAAAGAAATAAGCAATTACTCAAAAACAATAATAATCAATATAGGAAAAGAAGATGGAATAGAAGAAAATATGATAGTAATTGCAGACGAAGGACTAGTTGGACATGTTATATCTGTTGCAGAAAATACAGCAAAAATAAGAACAATTGTTGATACATCAAGTTCTATAAGCTGTTTGATGAGCTCTGGAAAAGATAGTATAGTATGTAAAGGAACATTGGATAATAATTCAGAATTAAAAGCAATGTATATACCAACGGATGCAAACTTAGTACAAGGAGATAGTGTAGATACATCTGGATTAGGAGGAATATATCCAAAAGGAATACATGTTGGAACTGTAAAGAAAATTGTATCAACTAAGAATATGACAGATAGATATGCATTAGTAGAAACAGCAGTTGATTTTAACAAATTGAATACAGTTTTAGTGGTGAAAAATAATTAGACAAGAGGTGAATTTATTGAAAAAAGTGCTTATAAATCTAGCTTTGATATTAATAGGATTTGTAATATATTTTTTACAAGCGAATTTTTTTAGTTGGTTCACAATCGGAGGAATACGACCAAATCTTTTTGTAATATATATATTATTTATAGGGCTGTTTGGAAATCAAATTATGGGAATAGTATATGGAGCAGTATGGGGAATATTTTTAGATTTAGTATATAAAACAAATGTTGGAATTAATTTGGCAGGGCTTGTTTTAATAGGTTTGATTGCAATATTATTTAATAAAAATTTTTCTAAAGATAGTAGAATAACAATAATGTTTATGGTATTTGGAACAACAATTATATTTGAAATTTTAACTTATTTTATAAGTTATGTGTTATATTCTACGAATGTTGAAATTTTAAGTTTTTTAAAAATTTTAATAGTAGAGGTTATTTATAATATTTTAATAACAATTATAATTTATCCAGCATTGCAAAAATTTGGATATTATATAGAAAATACTTATAAAGGAAATAAAATCTTAACAAGATATTTTTAAATTTAGTATCTAGAATAGTGAAAGGAGAGTGAAAAATTGGCAAACGGTATTAATAAAAGAAGTATTAATTTTAGATATAATACAATAACAATATTCACATATATAATCGGAATAATATTAATTGTACAATTATTCAATCTCCAAATTGTGCATGGCGCAAAATATAGAGAAGAATCAAATACAAGACTAACAAGAGAAAGCACTTTGGAAGCTGATAGAGGAGAAATATTAGATAGGTCTGGAAATGTACTAGTTTCATCAAGCCAAAAATTTAATCTTGAATTATATAAAAGCAAAATAGATACAAATTCGTTAAATGAGTCTATATTAAAAATAATTCAAGTATTAGAAAAATACAATGTTAGTTATACAGACGATTTTCCTATAAAGATAGAACCATTTGAATATAAAATATCAGATACTGAGTTAGTAAGTTGGAAAAAAAATAATGACATAGAGGAAAATGCAACAGCAGAAGATGCATTTTATAAATTTAAAGAAAAATATAAAATAGCAAATGAAGATATAGTACAAGTTAGAAAAATAATTGCTTTAAGATATGCTATTGCAAAAGAAGGATATAGTAGTACTAAAGCATTAACAATAGCTAAAGACATACCAAGAGAAGCTATTGCGGAATTCTCAGAAAGAGGAGATGAATTCCCAGGAATAAATATTGTTGTACAACCGGTTAGACTATATAAGGAAGGAACACTTGCATCACATATATTGGGATATGCATCAAAAATAGGTTCAGACGAATATCAACAAAAAAAGGACGAATACGATCAAAATGACCTTATTGGAAAAACTGGAATAGAAGGTTTATTTGAAAAATATTTAAAAGGAAAAAAAGGAACAAAACAAATAGATATGGCAGTAGATGGAACAATAACAGCAGAAGCTGTTGAGCAAGAGGCGGTTGCAGGTTCCAATGTTGTTTTAACAATTGATTCAAAATTACAAAAAATAACTGAAGAAGCATTAAAAGAAAATATAGAAAAAATAAAAAATGGCGGATTTGGAAAATCATATGACGCAAAAGGTGGTTCTTGTGTAGTTATGAATGTAAAAACTGGTGAAGTGTTAGCAATGGCAAGTTATCCAGATTATAATCCACAATCATTTGCAAATGGAATAAGTAGTGAAGAATGGAAAAGTTATAATGAAAATAAATCATACCCATTAATAAATAAAACAATACAGAGCGCATATGAACCAGGTTCTATATTCAAAATGGTTACAGCTATTGCTGGACTTGAATCAGGAAATATAACATTAAGTGAAAGAATAAATGATACAGGTGTATATAAGAAATATGGTGCAGAATGGAAATGTTGGTATTATACAGATTACCATACAGGACATGGTTATTTAAATGTAATAGGAGCGATTCAAAAATCTTGTAACTTCTTCTTCTATGAAACAGCAGATAGAATGGGAATCGACACATTGGATAAATATGCAAAATACTTTGGCTTGGGAACAAAAACTGGAATAGAGCTTCCAAGTGAAGTTTCTGGAACATTGGCAAGTAAGAATTATGCAAAATCAATTAAGGCTTCATGGAATCCAGGTGATACAATAAATGCTGCAATTGGTCAAGGGTATAATAAATTTACACCATTACAAATGGCTAAATATATAAGCATGGTTGCAAATGGTGGAAAAAAAATAGATGTTAGCATAGTAAAAACAATTCAAAATGCTGATGGTACTGAGGTTTCGAAAGAGGAAATTGATAAATTTGTAAGTGAAAAATTAGGGGGCTCTAAAAATTCTGATGATGAAAATATAAACTTAAATAGTCAATATGTAAATGCTGTAAAAGAAGGAATGAGGTCCGTTACTAGTGGTGAAGCAGGTACAGCATATGCTAGATTTAAGAACTTTAATATATCAGTTGGTGGAAAAACTGGTTCTGCAGAGGCGGGGAAAGATTCAAATGGGAAAGATATAGTAAATGCATGGTTTGCAGCATTTGCACCATATGAAGATCCAGAAATAGCTGTGGTTATTATGGTAGAAAATGGTGGACATGGAAACTACACAGCAGAAGCAGTTAGAAATATAATGGCAGAGTACTTTGGAATGAATACACAAAATGTTACAGAAGATATGCAAGCACAAGCATATATAGAAAGTATTAGGTAGGTTGAAAAATAGTTACAATTTTATTGGTTTAAATGTAATTCTTTTCTAACCGAATTTGTGTATGAGGAAGGAAAGGGATGTAAAAATGAATAATTGTGTAAGTATTAATTTGAAAAAAAATGAAATTGTAATAAAAATAGCAGAAGACGCAGAACAAAAGAAGATAGTATCAGAATTAATAAAAAAGCTACCAGATTTAAAGAAATTGTATAAAGATGAAAAGACACCAATAAAAATAGTTGGAAAAGTACTAAAAAACAAAGAAATTGATGAGATACAAGACATTATTAAAGATAAGATAGATGTAGAAATTGAATTTGATATGCCAAAAAGTTTAGGCTTATCTAGTATCACGCGTACATTTAAACAAGAAATTGCTGTATCAGAAACAAAATTTCATAGAGGTTCTTTACGTTCTGGACAAAGACTAGAAACAGAAGGAAGTATTGTTATTATCGGTGATGTGAATTCTGGAGCTGAAGTAATTGCCTCAGATAATATTGTAGTTGTAGGAAATTTAAGAGGTTTAGCACATGCGGGAGCAAAAGGTAATAAAAATGCAATAGTTGCTGCAGGTAAATTAGACACAGTTCAAATAAGAATATCTAATATTGTTAAAGAAATAGACAGAGATGAAGAACCTTTACATAAACAGGCCTATGTATTTGTAGATGGTGATAAAATTTTTATTGATTAATTAGGAAAAAAGTAACATAAATAATATTAAATATAACATTTCATCATGAACATTTTGTTGGTATAAAAAATACATTACACCTATTATTATAAGGTCATCTAAATAAAGTTTTATACCAAATATTTCAAAAATAGCTTGTTCAGTAGTATCACTAATTTTTCTGGAATTAGTGATACTACTTTTTTCTTTTTTTAGTTCAGTTTCTTTATTAAGTTCTTCCTTTTCAGAAATTTCGGTTTTAGAATCTTCGATTTTTTTATTTTCAATATTTGCATTTGGAAACTGATTATAGTATCTATAATAATTATAGTTGTAAGGATAACCATAAAAAGGAAATCTAAACATTATTATCATTCTCCTTATTATCTTTCATAATTTCAGCTATTTTTGCAACATTAAGTAAGTTCATGTAATTATCTAATTGTCCTTTTTTGCTATCACGAAGATATGGTTTTAGTGAGTTTAGTAAATTTGCTCTTGGATCATTTTTATTATCTTTCATTTTTCCTATTACTGAAGTCATTTTCATTATTGTGTTCATATCTAAATTGCTAAAATCAAAATTGCTATTTTGACTTGTGTTTGTACTACTTTGAGTCGTTGTATCTTCTGGTTGTTGGTAACTTTGGCTGTTATGTTGAGTTTCTTTATTTTGTTGGTCGTTTTGCTGAGAAAGCATTTTAGAAAAATTTTGTATCATTTCTGGAGATATGTTAGATATTGCATCTGATAAATTACCGTTGTCTACCATGCTTTTTATGTTTTTCATTGTGTCTTCATCAATGTTCATATTATTCATTTTTATCACCTCTATAAATAATATATTAATTTTTTTGATTATATATGTAATATAATATATAGTATATGAAGGTTGAAAAAATATGTGCAGACTTTTGAACTTATTTGTAGTTTTTTATTTTTTAAACAAAATTCGACATATTGTAAACTAAAAAATGGAAAAAATGCATAAAAAATATTGAAAAAACCTTGAAAAAGGTGTATAATTTATTCTGGTAGTATTATGTAAAAAAGATTATTTTCCAAATATAAAAATATGTGTAATAAAAATGTAACAAAAAAGATATAAAAAAGTAAAATAAATCATATATAAGTATCCGTAATACTATGAAACAAATGCAAAGAGACTAGATTGACAACAAAAAAAATTACTTATATTATATATAAGAAAGAAGTTTAATATTTTAGGAGGTAAAGAGGATGAAACAAAGAATTTTAAAAACAATAACAGCAATGTTATTAATCTTAACATTAACAATGGCAAATGTAATAATGCTATGTGTTGATGTTGTTTCTTATGCGGCAGAAACAATAAACATAGAAAGTGCAACAAACCATAAAAACGTAGACTTTATGGCATATTTTAAAGATACAAATGGAAATAAAACTTCAAATTTAGACGCAAAAACTAATGGAGAGGATTTGAAATTATATTTACAAGTATCTGTAAAAAAAGAGGGATACTTTAATGGAAATATAACTTTAAATAATTCAAACTTTAAACTAAAAGCGGACAAACTAGGTAATGGAGTAAGTAAGATAGAAAATAATACAATTTATTTAAACCAAATAAATGCAGGAGAAGATAGAGAAATAGAAGTTAGAATAGAACTTGTTAGAGATAACCAATTTGATTTAAATAATATAGATATGGAAAGCAGTTTATCTATAGGTGGAACTTACAAAGATAGTACAGAAAAAGACATATCTATTAAAGCCGAAAGAAAAGTTTCCTTGAATCTTGTAAATCCATATTCAAATGCAGAAGAAGCAATTTTATTATCACAAGAAGTAATTACAAATAAAGTATTTGAGATAAATGGACAAGAAAAAAGAATTATACAATTAAGAATAAAATCAGGATTAAATAATAATCTATATCCTGTAAAAACAGAAAATATAGATATTCAAACTCCTAAAATTTCAAATAAATATCCAGAAAACGTATATGTAAATTCAAATAATGTATTAACATCAATGGGAAGAGCATTGACAGAGGACAATTGGAACTATAATAAAGAAACTGGAAAATTAGCTATAAATGTAGAAAATAAACAGGAAAATGGAAAAATATCTTGGGAAAAACAAGGGAAAGATAGTTTTGTTGTAACATATGTTTATGACAAAGATGTAGAACTAAAAAATCAAAAATCAACTATTGATTCTAAAATTTTATTATATGATAAAAAAACAACATCATATACAGCAAATAGTGAAGTAACAGTAACTGGAGAAGAAAAGAATTCAATTGTTGAATCAAATATAGAACAAAATGAAGCAAGTATATTTAAAGGAAAATTATATGCTGGTATTTCAAAAGAAATAACATATAAAAATACTATAGATATAAATTTAAACAATGTTGAAATAAATGCAGAAATAAAAGAAAGTCAACAAACAATAAATAATGAGGCAATAAATTCAACGTATAAAGCATCAAAATTTGATAAAAATCAAATAGAAAATGTTTTAGGTGAAAATGGTGAATTGACTATTGTAAATGCAAATACGGGAGATGAGATTGCTACAATAAACAAAAAAACAGCTGCAAATGATGAAGGAAAAATCGAAATAACATATTCAGAAGGTGTTCAAGCAATACTTATAAAAGTACAAAAACCAGAGAAGATAGGAAAAATAGACGTAGAAAATACAAGAGTAATTGGAAAAATTTCAAAAGAATTAGTAAAAAATTCAGGAGAAATAAGCGTAAATAATACAGTTACATTTAAAGAAAAAAATGATGAAAAAGAAATAAGCAATAAAAATTCAACAATAAAATTAGAAGAAACAGTAACATCAGTTGATTTACAAATGAACAGAACTGAATTATCTGCAATGACAACAAATAGTAATGTTGAATTTAGAATAACATTAAAATCTAGAGAAGAAAAAAATGAATTATTCAAAAATCCAGTAATTAGATTACAATTACCAGAAAAAATAAAAGACATAAAAGTAAACTCAATTGATTTAGTTTATGAAGATGAACTTAAAGTTGCATCAGCAAAATTAGATGGAAATACTATTGAGATTGCAATGCAAGGTGAACAAACAAAATATAAAGAAGAGGCAATTGATGGTGCTACAATTATAATAAATGCTAATTTAACAACAGATACAAAAATTGCAAGCAGTACTGAAAAAATAAGATTAACATATACAAATGCAAATGTTGTAAATTATGCAGATGGATCAAATATAGGAATAGTAGAACAAAATATAAATATCGTTTCATATGCTGGAGTTGTAACAACAAATCAAATTTCAGAATATGGAATAGACCTTGTAAATAATAAGGGAGTTGTAAACGCCGAAATACCAGTGGCAACAGATAAAAAAACAGTAAATATTGAAAAAAGAATAATAAATAACAAAGAAAATAAAATATCAAATGTAAAAGTACTAGGTGCATTCCCTACAAAAAAAGCAATTAATTCAAATAGTATAGATATAGAGGTTGGAAACATATCAGTAAGTGGTATTGATGCAAGTAAGGTTAAAATTTATTATTCAGAAAATGAAAATGCTACTGAGGATTTAGCAAATAAAGATAACAAATGGACAGAAAATATAACAGATAGTAAAAATGTAAAAAAATATTTAATTGCAATTGACGAAATGGATTTGTTACAAGAAGTAGATTTATCTTATCCAATCACAATTCCAGCTGATTTGGACTATAATGAATCAGCAAAAGAAGGGTATACAGTATATTATACAAACCAATCTTCTAATGAAAAGGTCGATGTAAATAATATTGAACTTGCAACACCAAAAGGAGCAGTTGTAGAAACATCATTAAGGACAATAGTTGCTGGAGAGGAAAGCAACGAAGTGAAAGAAAACAATGTTTTAAGATATGAAATAGTTGTTTCAAATACAGGTTCAGAAGATATTTCAAATATTAAAGTAACTGGAAAAGTACCAGAGGGAACAACATATGTAAATTCTGACCAGATTAATAATGAAGTTGATTTAGATGACTTAAAATTTGATGATGCAGATAAAAAAGATGTTGAATTTAATATTGATAATTTGGCTAAGGGACAATCAATTACAAAATACTATGAAGTTAAAGTAAACGATGACATGGCTAATAAAGAAATAGCAAATAAAGTTACAACTCAATATGGAGAGGTTACAAAAATATCAAATGAAGTAAAAACTAATGTAAAAGAAGGTAATTTGGAATTAAAATTAATATCTATAGATGCAACGGATGGGGTTGTAGAAAGTGGATATAGCTATAGATATGTATTATTAATAACAAATAAAAAAGATAAAGATATTAAAAATGTAAATGTTAAATTTAATACAAACAATACAGCTAAAATTACAGGAATTACTTATATAATAGGTGATGAAAATAAATCAGCAGATAATACAGACAATATAACTATAGATAAAATAAAATCTGGTGAAACAATGGAAGTAGTATGCTATGCAACAATAAATGCATTAAATGATACAAAAGTACAAGACGCAAGTATACTTTCTGCAAAAGTAAATACTGATAATACTGAATATAATTCAAACCAAATTAATACAAATGCAAAAACTTCTGTATCACTTGAAATGAATGCTATTTCAGAAAATAGTGGAAACTATGTAAAAACAGGAGATACAATAAAATATAATATTAAAATAAAAAACAATGGAACAGAAACAGCAGATTCAATAGTTTTAAAAAATTGGATTGCAAATGAAGTAACATTAACAAAAGTGATAAAAGATGGAAACGAAATATCAAGTGAGAACTATAAAGTAGAATCAGATAGTTCTAAAAATAAAAAATTATTGAAGTTAGAAAATATTTCTTTGGAACCTGGACAAACGACAGAATATCAAATAGAAGTTCAAGTTAATATGGCTTATGGAAATACAACAACAACAGAAATTATTGATGAAGTTTCATTAGAAGAATATAGTACAGAAGTTGCAAATGCAAAAATTCAACATATATTACAACCAGATAAAGACTTTGTAAATTCAGATGATAACAATAATGGAGGAAACAACGGAAGTAACAATGGTTCGAATTCTGGAAATAATGGAAATTCAGGAGATAATTCAAATGCAGAAAATAATTATAAAATAATTTCAGGTACTGCATGGGTTGATTCAAATGAAAATGGACAAAAAGATAATCAAGAAGAGACAGTTGAAGGAATAACCGTTAAACTATTAGATGTAAATACAAACAAATTTGTAAAAGATGCAAATGGAAATGATTTAGAAGCAAAAACAACATCAACAGGATTTTATAGTTTTGATAAAGTAAAAAATGGACAATATTTAGTAGTATTTGAATATGATACAACAAAATATGGTTTAACAGCTTACGAAAAACAAGGTGTATCTAGCACAATGTCTTCAAAAGTTATTAACAAAACTATAAAAATAGACGGAACTGAAAATAAAGTTGCAGCAACAGAA
Source organism: uncultured Clostridia bacterium (assembly GCA_934162615.1). Lineage (GTDB taxonomy): Bacteria > Bacillota > Clostridia > TANB77 > CAG-508 > CAG-269. The sequence continues at coordinate 19,941 of CAKPJK010000012.1, read as the reverse complement.
ATAATAAATGTAAATTCAGAAAATATAGCTAATGTAAATATTGGTTTAATTACTGCTAAAACATATGATTTACAACTAGATAAATATATAAGTAAAGTAACAGTTCAAAATAACAAGACAGTTACAAATGAATATGATAACCAAACTTTAGCAAAGGCAGAAATAGATGCTAAACAAGTAAATTCAACTACAGTTGTTGTTGAATATACAATTAGAGTAACAAATAAAGGTGATGTTACAGCATTTGTTAAGAAAATAGCAGATTACTTATCAAGTGATTATAAATTTAGTTCAGAACTAAACAAAGACTGGTATCAATCTGGAAATGATGTATATTGCACAAGTTTAGCAAATGAAAAAATAGAACCAGGAGAAAGTAAAGATATTAAATTAACAGTTATAAAACAAATGAAAGAAAACAATACGGGACTTGTTAATAATACAGCGGAAATAACAGAGTCATATAATGAATTAGGTTTAACAGATAAAAACTCAACAGAAGGAAATAAAGTAAAAGGTGAAAATGATATGGGGTCTGCAGACTTAATTGTAAGTATTAGAACAGGTCAAGTAGTTTCAACAGTATTATTAGTAATATCTTCAATAGTAATACTTGGTGTAGCAGTATATTTTATAAAAAAATTTATAATAGATAGGAATTTTATATAGAAAGGGGGGGAATCTAGAATGAAAGATAAAAAGCAAGTTTTAATATATAGTATAATTTTGATAATTTTAGTATTAATGACAACAGTAGTTATTGCTACTACAAGTGATTTGTCTCAATTAAAAAATACAGCATATACAAAAATAGGAAATAATTTTATATTAAATTATGGTTCATTAACAAGTAATAATAATACATATTGTATACAACATAATAAAAAATTAAAGGCAAAGGAAAAGACTTATAAGTTAGTAAAATATATTGAGATAGATGGTAAAGACGCTACGGTTTATAGTGATTCAAGAGGAAATTCAAAATATACAGTAAATAATAATTTAAATGCACAAGTTGCATATATTTTAAATACACAAGGTGGATATGGAGAAGCAGGAGCAAATTCTGATACACAAAAGGCTTTATGGCATATTACAAATGCATGGACAAAAGCATTATCACTAGACAAATATAATTATAAAGGTAATGACAAAATTGGAGCAATACAATTAAATACAGATGCAGAAAATTATGCCAACAGTGTAGGAAATAATAAACTTTCTACAGAACCAACAAAAGCAAGTTTAAGTGTAAAAAGTGCAACTAATAAAAATAACTTAACTGTTGTAGATGTTGGTGGATATTATAGAGTAGGACCTTTTAATTGGAATTTTGATGGAACTATTGAAAGTATAGTTGCATCATCTGATAAAGGCGAAATCTCAAGTTCAAATGTTAGATTTGTTAAGTTTGCTGGAACAACAGCAAAAGCAGTAAGTGCATCTGATATAGCTACAGGTGAAACATTCTATGTTGATATAAACCAAAAGGCTAATATAAATACATTTAAAGGTTTAAAAGTAAAAATAAAATCAGTATATACAAGTTCTACAGTATATGCAGTTAAGATATGGGTTCTAGAATCTTCAGCATACCAAAACGTAATTTATACTGATGTAGAAAGTAAAAAAATACCATCATCAGCTGAAGGAAATGAACAATATGAAGATTATTCAATACCACTTACAACAAATATTGGAATTGAAAAGGTTGATGAAACTGATCAAACAATACCATTAAAAAATGTAGGATTTAAAATACGAGCATATGTATATAGAGATGGAACTTGGGCTGAAAGATATCTAGGTTCAGACTTAAAATGGAGTGTAATAGATATAAAAAATGCAAAAGTTTTCTATACAGATGAAAATGGTAAAATTCAAACATCAATCTCTGGAGAAACAACAAAATCTAACTCTATGGTTGCTGTAGAGGTAAGCAATGGAAACTATGGTTACCAAGATAATATTGGTAAAGTATTTAAAATGGGAAATACACATAGTGTAAAAGCAACAAATCTTCAAACAAAGGTTAAATTATCAGGGTATGTATGGTTAGACACACATAACGAAAAAACAACAGTAAGAGATGATGAATATAAACAAAGTGATGACAACAATGGAAATGGATTTAATGGAATAACAGTTTATTTAAGAGATAAAAATGGTAAAGAGGTAATGAGGACAACTACTTCAGAACTAGGCTTATACTCAGAAATAAATGGTGGTGAATATCAATTCACAGATGTTGATTTACCAAAATTAAAAAATGGTGAATATTATGTAGAATTTGAATATTGTGGAATTAAATATCAATCTGTAGCAGCAAAATTAACACAAACAAACGGCTCAAAAGCAATAGACACAACTACAAGAAATGTTTTAGATAGTAAATTTACAAGTGTTGATGGAAACGGAACACAAAGTTTAAAAATGGATGACGTAACAGTAAATTATAACAATACAACAAATTATGCAAGTTCAATAAAAGATTGTTCTGGATGTGATGTATATGCAAGAACAAATGAAGCTGGCTATAATTTGGCTAGTGGATATAAACCGGGAACACCAGAAATAAGATATATAAATTTAGGTTTATATGAAAAACAACAAGCTGATTATGCATTAACACAAGATTTATATAATGTTAGAGTAAGCGTAAATGGATTCTCACATATTTATAGATATGGAAGCGTTAGATATACAAACAATGGAAATGATGTAAATGAAGAATCTGCTTGGAATGTAGGTGTAAAATTCCAAAAAAATAGTGGAACGTATAAAAGAGCAATATATAGAGCAGATGTAGAATATGAATCACCAAATCATAAAGATAATGAATTAAAAGTTTATGTAACATACAAAATAGCATTAAAAAATGAATCTTCATATTTAGGTAGAATAAATAGAATAGTAGATTATGGAGACAATGACTTTGAAATGATAGCAGCAGGTACATCAATAGATGATAAAGACAACATATCTGGAAATCTAAATTATGGAAGTAAACAAGCATATAATAGTGATTATTCTAAATATGTAATAGATGTTAATGCAGAATTAAATGCAGGTCAAACAAAATTTGTATATGTACAGTTTGAGTTAAATAGAACAGCTGTAATAAAATTAATAAATAATGGTGAAGTATTAAGAAATGTAGCAGAAATTAATTCATATACAACATTTAAAGAAAATAATACACAGAAATCAGTAGCAGTTGTTGATAAAGATTCTGTACCAGGAAATAATGTAGTAGAAAATGATAACACTTATGAAGATGACACAGATTCATCTACATCATTGAAACTTGAACTTAAAAATGCCAGAGTATTAGAAGGAACAGTATTTGTAGATACAGCAACAGTTAATAATGGCAACGAAAGACTTGGAAATGGAGTATTTGATAATGGAGAAAAAACAATTGCTGGAGTAAAGGTAAGACTAGATGAAATTGGAAAAGAAGATAGTAGCTATGATGGCGAAAGAATTTCAAAGGAAACAACTACAGACGAAAATGGTAACTTTAAAATTGAAGGATATGTTCCAGGAAATTATCAATTAACATATGTATGGGGAGATAAAACATATAAAGTTCAATATTATAAAGGAACAATATATGATGAATCAAGAGACCAAAATGATAAAGAATGGTATAAGAAAGATACAAATACAAGAAAGACAGATGCGTTAGATAATATAAATACAAGAAAAACAATAGATGCAGAAATGAGAAATATAACTAGAAATAATTTGGATGACGAAATAAATAAAGCATACGAAAGTTCATCAGAAGTAATAAAAACAACAATTATGGATTCTGAAACACCAGCAATGTCATTTGGAGTAGAGTATGAAACAACAATAACGGATGGAAATGATGACAAAGTTGAATTTATAGTTAAAAATCTTGACTTTGGAATAGTTGAAAGAGCAAAACAACAAATGGATATTTCTAAGAGAGTATCAGCATTTAAAGTTACTTTGGCAAATGGCCAAGTGTTAATAGATGCAGAAGTTACGGAAGATGGTAAGTTAAAGGGTAACCATACAAACTTATCATATATGGGACCAACAAATACAAATGGAATAAATGTAAATGGAATATTAAGGGCTGAATTAGATTCAGAATTAATGGAAGGTGCTAAAGTAGAAATAACATATGAAATAAAAGTTACAAATACTAGTGAAAAAGATTATGACTCTGAAAGATATTATTTATATGGTAATAAACAAGGTGCACAACTTATAAAATCATCTGTAACAGGTGCAATAGATTACTTGGATGGTAGATTAGCATTTGTACCAGACGGTGTTTGGGAGAAAAAAGATGCTACATTTATAAAAGAAGTAAATGCAAGTGAGAAAGACAATGAAGAGTATATGAAATCAACAATTGCATACTATACAGATAAACTTCAAAAAGATTTAGCACCAGGAGAATCTAACGAAGTTAAATTACAAACATCTAAATTATTGACAAGTTCAGAAGATAATACTTTTGATAATAAAACTGAAATTGTAGATGTTACAAAGAAAAAAGGAAATATTACAGGTACACCTGTTAAGGTTACTTGGAATGAAGGAAAATTCTTCTTTGATACAGATAATTCAGAAAAGGTTGTAATTATACCAAGTACTGGTGAAAATAAAAACTATGTATTACCTACAGTTATTGGAATTATTGCAGTAGCAATAGTTGGAGTTGGAGTATTTGTTATTAAGAAATATGTTGTAGACAGAAATAAATAATCAGATAGGTAATGATTATTTTATAAATGTGTATGCTAATGTAATACAAAAAAAGAAACAATTGGGATAAAACCTGGTTGTTTCTTTTTTGTTTTTTCCTTCATTTGCAGATTTAACAATTTCATTAATTGCATCATTTATTTCAACAGGAAATCTAATAGATTTATATATATTTGCTTCTGTAGATTTTTTCATAACAAATTTATCCATATATAATCACCTCACTAAAAATATTTTAAAAATTACTATAGATATTTTAATTGAATTGTGGTATATAATATATAACTGAAATTCAGTTATGAAGCAAAAGAAAAGGAGATGTTATTATATATGAAAATGGCTAAAAATAAAGGAATAACACTTGTTGCATTAATAGTGACAATAATTATATTATTAATATTAGCCGGGACTTCAATATCCACGTTAACGAATACTGGAATATTTGAAAAAGCAAAAGAGCAAAAAACGCAAGTTTAAATGCGGAAAAAGAACAAAATCAAGTATTAGATGAATATGAAAATGAGTTGAATAATTATATTCCTACACCAATTAGTAAAACAGAAAAAAAAGTTGGGTATTATGCAGATATTGATGATGATAATAAGGAGATGATTGATATGGCAGAAAACAAAAATAAAACATTAAAAGATGCAAGAAAAGAAATGAATTATTTAACAGGAGATGCAGAAGTAAGAAGACTTGCAGAATTAAGAGAAAAATGGGAAATGGATAGAATTAATGCAATTAGTCATGCTACTAAAATTGGAAAAGAACAAGGAGTAAAAGAGGGAATAATAGAAACAGCAAGAGAAATGTTAAAAGAAAAGATACCAGAAGAAACTATAAAGAAAGTTACAAAATTATCTCAAGGAGAATTGGAAGAAATAAAGAAGAAAATAAAAAATTAGTGTATTAAACATTAAAATATAAATTAAGAGATAAAATTATAAAATCACTCAAATATAGTAAAATACCATCAATACGTATTTTGAAATTTTACTACAATTTGAGTGATTTTCTATAACTTGATGTGAAAATAACAAGATATAAGAGAAAAAGTAAATACTTAAAAAATTTTAATAAATTATTATAATTCAAAACCAAAAAAATCGAAAATATATTGCAAAATCCACCAAATTATAATAGAATATAAAGCATAAATAGATAAATAATAAAAGAAAAAATAAATTATATATCACAAAATGTAAAAAACTTTTTTGAAATCACTTTCTAAAAAAGACAAAAAATACTAAGGACAAGTAGTAAAATGATGCTATAAAAGTTTAAGAGGTGGTAAGGATGTTTCAAAATATAAACGAAAGCACAATAGATGGGCACAATTACAAAGAAGAAAAAAAGAAAATAGAACTATTCACAAACGTATTTGCAATAAAAAACATACCAATATACATAATAACACTAATGTTATCAATGGTAGGACTAACAGGCGAAATCTCACCATTCAGTATAAGTATATTAGGAGCATGTATATCAAACTCAGTTCCATTATTAGGGATAGTAGCATGCGCAATAATAGGAAACCTAATAAAATTTGGAATAAGTGGAGCATTATCATTTATACTAACAACACTAGTGCTAATAGTAACAATGTTTTTAATAAAGCCAAAATACAATGAAGACGATGTAAATGAAAAGGTAAATTTAGCAAAAAATATATTTATATCAACAATGATAATACAACTTGCAAAAGTAGGGATTTCTGGATTTACATTATATGACGTATTATCAATAATATGTTTTTCAATAATAGCAATAGTATTTTACAAAATATTTGTAAACTCAATAATTGTATTTAGGGACTTTGGAGAAAAAAAAGCATTTTCAATAGAAGAAATATTAGGAGCAAGTTTAATGCTTGCAATAGCCGTATGTGCATTTGGAAAATTAAGTATATTTGGATTTTCAATTAAAAATATTTTAAGTATATTAATAGTATTAGTATTAGGATGGAAAAATGGAGTATTAGTAGGGACAACTTCAGGAGTCACAATTGGGGTAACACTAGGTGTAATAACATCATCAGAACCAGTAATGGTGGCTGCATATGCAATATCAGGAATGATAGCTGGAATTTTAAACAAATTTGGAAAAATAGGAGTAATAATCGGATTTTGTTTAGGAAATATAGTGTTAGCATATGTTGCAAATGGAAATACAGTTGAATTGATCCACTTTAAAGAAATATTAATAGCTTCAATAGGCTTACTTGCAGTGCCAAAATCAGTACAAATAAATATAAAAGAATTTATGGGAAATTCTAAATTTTTGCCAGTGGCACCAGATAGAGCATTAAACAAAAGCAAAGAAACCGCAGAAAGACTAAATAATGTATCTGACACAATTCAAGAAATGGCAAAAACGTATAAAATGCAAGAAAAACAAGAAAAAGAAGAACCAATACAATCAAATAAAGAAATATTTATTTCAGAATTACTTGATAATTTAAATGGTTATGAAAATAATATGTTATATGAAGATATGACAAAGGTAGACGGGCCAATAGTTGACGAGATTTTTAAAACATTGATTGACAAACAACAGATAACAAGAGAAAACTTATTAGAAATATTTGCAAAATGCAATAGTTATATTGTAGGATTTGATGACAAAAAAATAAGTGAATACTTAGAAGAAAATATAGCACAAATGGTAAGAGTAATAAATATGTCATATAAAATTAGCAAATCAAATTTTGTATGGCAAAAGAAATTTGAAGAAAACAAGAAAAACATAGAAACACAGTTACAAGGAGTTTCTAAAGCAATATCTAATATAGCCGAAAATATAGAAAAAAACATACAAAATGAAGAACAATTTACTAAGCAAAAAAAGCAAATTGTTGAATTGTTAAAACAAAAAGAAATAGAAATACAAGAAATATCAATACAAAAAGAAGACAAATATTTAGTAGAAATTTATATGGAAAAATCAAATATCACAGATATTGATTATATAGAGAAAATATTAACAGACATTTTAAAAGAAAAAATAGTATTAAACCAGGAGGCATCTATTGGGACAAGACTCAACTTTTTATCTGATGACAAATATGTTATGGCAATTGGAAATGCAGAAACCACAAAAGCAAATAGCAAAGTTTCTGGTGATAGTGTGCTTAGCATAAAATTAAAAGATGGAAAATATTTAGTGGCAATAAGTGATGGAATGGGCTCAGGAGAAGAAGCCCGTCAAAGTAGTAATAAAGCACTAAAAATGTTAGAAAATCTTTTGATATCAGGTTTTGATAAAAAGACATCTATGGAATTGATTAACTCAAGTTTAATAAATCAAAATGAAGAAATTTTTGCAACATTAGATATAGCAATTATAGATTTATATAAAGGAAACATTGAATTTATAAAGAATGGTGCGTGTCCAACATACATTAAAAACAGTAATAATGTTCAAGTTATTAAGGCAAATTCTCTTCCAGTAGGTATTATTAATCATGCGGGGTTACAAGCCTTTGATAGAGATATTTCTTCTGGAGAAATTATGCTTATGTGTACAGATGGTATTTTGGATTCTAATGTTGAATATAAAAATAAAGAATTATGGGTTAAATATTTGCTAGAAGATATTGAAACAAATAACACTAAAAAAATTGCAGATTTAGTTTTAAACGAGGCTATTGACAATGGATATGGAACTGCAAAAGATGATATGAGTGTTGTTGTATGCAAATTTTTAAGCAAAATAGAATAGAAAAAACTGGACAATTTGTTCAGTTTTTTGAGTTATTTAACTTGAAAATATGCATAATTTGTGATATATTCTATTGCAGAAAAATTATGCAATTTGTTAAATAAAAAAGAATGCGAGGAACATAAAATGAGTAGAGGAAGAACAAGAGGAAGAAGATATGACGAAGAACCAAAACTAAACATGAAAAAAGTATTTGCAGTACTAATAGCAATAATAGTAATAATAATGTTTATATTCATAATAAAAGGACTATTAAGCAAAGACACAACAACAGGAAAAATAACAACAAAAAACTACTTTGCAACATATAAAGACAATAAATGGGGAGTAATAGACTCAGCTGGAAATGACGTAATAGACCCATCATATAAAGAAATGATAGTAGTACCAAACTCAAAATCAGCAGTATTTATATGCACATATGATGTAAATTACGAAACAGGAGAATACAAAACAAAGGCATTAAACGAAAAAAATCAAGAGATATTTACAGGATATGAACAAATAGAACCTTTACAAAACACAGACAAATCAGAAAATCTTACATATGATAAAAATGTCATAAAAGTAAAAAAAGACGGAAAATATGGATTAATAGATTTTTCTGGAAAAGAAGTTATACCAACAGAATATGAAGAAATAACAGCAATATCAGGAATAGAAAATTCATTTAAAATAAAAAAAGATGGAAAATATGGAATAGCAGACAATGAAGGAAAAATAGTAATACAACCTCAATATGCAGACATAGATGTATTAGGGAAAGACAATAAAACAGGCTTTATTGTAAAAACAGAAGATGGAAAATACGGAATTGTAGATTACTCAAATGTTCTAATATTAGAAGCAAAATATGATGCAATAGAAAAAGTATATGGAAATGATATGTATGTTGTAACTGTAAGTGGAAAACAAAAACTTGTAAAAAAAGATGGTACAGATGTATTAACATCAGGATTTGACACAATCAAACAAGTGTTAGCAAACCAAGAAAATGCAGTAATATTCACAAAATCAAATAAATACGGTGTAATGAGTACAACAGGAGAGATACTAATAGATGCACAATATGATAATTTAGAAGAAGCAAAAGTTGGAATGTTTATAGCAAGTAAAGATGGAAAATATGGAATTATTAATGGCAATAAAGAAGAAAAATTATCATTTGAATATAATACAATAACATTTAGCGAAAAAGCAGATTTATACATTGTAGAAGATAGCAATTACAATGCCAAAATATTAAATAGTAATTTAGAAACAAAAGCAGAAGGTGTATTTATAGAACTAAACGAAACAAAGGGATATGTAAAACTAAGAAATAGTGATGGATCAAAATATTACAACTTTAAATTTGAAGAAAAAACAGAGGCAGATATATATCCAAATAAGACATTATTCTTAAGTAAAAAAGATGGAAAATATGGATATGTTGATAAAACAGGAAAAGTAATTGTAGATTATATTTATGATGATGCAATGGAACAAAATGATTATGGATTTTCTGCAGTAAAAAAAGACGGAAAATGGGGAAGCATAGATAGCAAAGGAAACGTGGTACAAGAGCCAATATACAATTTAGACGATTATTTATTAATAGACTTTATAGGAAGATGGCATTATGGAAAAGATATAAATATGAATTATTATAATCAACTAGAAAAATAATAGAACACGAACGAGAAGGGAAGAAATAAAATGGAACTAAAGACGAACTATCAATATACATATTTTGTACATCCATTTGTTATAGGGGAAGGAAAATATCAAAAATATATATTAAATTTAATAAAAGACGATAGATTTAAACTAAGAGTTTTTGAAAAAAGTAAAGATATTGATTTATATAATTATTTTTCACCAAAAACAAGAGAATACCTTTTTTCTAGTTTTTCACATACAGGTCAAAAATTAGATAAACTAGAAGAACTTCCAGAAGAAACAAAATCAGCAATATTAAGTAAAAATCCTTGTACAATATTTGAATATAAATTAAAAGAAGATATACAAGGAAAAGCGACAGAAAAGGGAATATTTTTTAAGGTTAGAAAAATTGAAATTATATGTTTCAATACGGGTATATGTTTTTTTACAATGAAAACAAATATAGAAGAAAGTAACAGTTTCGCAGATTTGTTAAATTTCAACTATAAATTTAGAAGTATAAATCAAGAAAATACATTAAGCAACTATGATAAAATTTACTTGCAAACAAGCACTTTTGATGATGTAAATAAATTAACAGAATTTATTAAAGGAATAACAGGTTCAGATTTAGAAGCAATGAAAATTGATATAGACACTGAAAAATTCTTAACATATTCATACGTCTGTATAGATAGAGCCGCTTGGAACTCAAATAAAAATTTTCAAAATATAAAATATAACTTTAATAAATATGCTAATTTTTTACCAGCAGATAACTCAGTTGAACTAGAACAAGATGATGCAAAACAATTTTCTGAATGGAAATATGCAAAATTTGGATTTACAAAACAAGGAGTTGTACTATTTACATCAAGCAGTGACATAAACAATTTTACAGAGTTACCAGATAAATTTGAAAATGAGTATTTTTATACATATATATTGAATTTATATAAAAAGATTTATTTGAAAAAATTAGAAACAGAATTTAAAAAAATATCTAATGTAAAAAAAACAAGAAAGAAATTTATCGATTTTACAAAAAATGTTTGGATACTTGATATAACAACAGATGAGGTAGGTTCAAAAATAAACTTGATAATTGGAAAAACTTTTGAGTTGGATAGATTATTTACAGAAATAAAAACTAAATATGATGTTTTGTATAAAGAGTCAAACATTGAAAACAATTCTAAGATAATGCTTGTGGTTGCTATTATTTTGGGAGTATCACTTGTTTTTAATGTATTAAATTATATAAATATTATAAAATGAAATTGATTGCTTAATTCATTTATAAAGCGGTGAACGAGAATACTTTAAAGGTAACTATTAAAAGAGGAGCAAAACTATATGAAAATTACATGTGGAACTGACATAATTGAAATTGAAAGAGTTAAAGAAAGCATCGAAAATGTTGGAACTAAATTTATTGAGAGAGTTTATACAGAAAAAGAAATTGAATATTGCGAATCAAGAAAAAAACAAAAATATCAACACTATGCAGGAAGATTTGCTGCTAAAGAAGCCGCATTTAAAGCAATTTCAAAAATACTAGATGATAAATATTCTGTATGTTGGAAAGATTTTGAAACAATAAATGATGACCAAGGTAGGCCAAGTATAATTTTGCATAATATTAACACTGAAAAAATTGAAAGTATAGATGTAAGTATTTCACATTGCAAGGAATATGCAATAGCAAATGTAGTAATTTTATTTAAATGATATAAAATCTGGTTTTTTTAAAAAACAGATTTATAATTAAGGAAGGAATAAAAATGGGGTTATTTGATAGTCATAGTCATCTAAATGATGAAAAATTTGATGAAGATAGGGAAGAACAAATAAAAAAGATATGTGAATCTGGTGTATCAAATTTTGTTACTGCAGGATATAGTGTAGAGAGTTCAAAAAAAGCACTAGAGATTGCAAAAAAATATGACTTTATATACACAACTGCAGGGGTTTCGCCAAATGATATTCCACAAACTGAAGACAAATTGTGGAAACAATTAGCAGAAATAGAAAAAATTGTTGAAGAAAATAAAGAAAAAGTCTGTGCTATAGGCGAAATAGGACTTGATTATTATTGGAATACAGATAATAAAGAACTACAAAAAAAGGCTTTTATTGAACAAATAAAAATAGCAAATAAATATAATTTGCCAATTGTTATTCATACAAGAGAAGCAGTTATGGACACATTACAAATTTTAAAAGAAAATAAAGTAACAAAAACAGGTGTATTTCACTGTTGTCCACAAAATAGAGAATTAATAAAAGAAGGACTAAAACTTGGATTTTATATATCTTTTGCAGGTCCTATAACGTTTAAAAACTCAAAAAATGCAGAAGAAATGATTAATTTAGTTCCAAATGATAGAATACTAATAGAAACAGATAGTCCATATCTTGCACCAGAACCTGTTAGGGGAACACGCAATACACCGGCAAATGTTAAATATATAGCTCAAAAAATTGCCGATGTGAAAGGTTTAACTTTAGAAGAAGTTGAAAAAATAACTTTTGAAAATACAAAAAATATTTTATGTATTAGTAAATTATGCAACCTTCCTAATATATAAAATTACATTGTACAGAATATAAAAAATTGAGGAATTTATTCTTATTAGAATTTTCCTCAAATTTTTTATCTAATATTTCTTAATGCTTCAATTCTTGCTTCTGTACTAGGGTGTGTTGACCATATATTAGAAGTTTTATTTTTACCCTTTTCTCCATTTTTCTTAAATGGATTAACAATGTACATATTTGCGGTTGCAGAATTTGCAGACTGCAATTCATTTGGATCACTATCAAGTTTTTGTAAAGCAGAAATTAAACCATCTGGATTACGAGTAAACTCAACTGCAGTACTATCTGCTAAAAATTCTCTTTTTCTAGAAAGAGCAAGTTGCATTAAAGTACCAAAAATAGGTGATAATATTAAACATATAAGACCTAACAACATTAAAATACCATTTGCCTTACTATCACTATCTCTATCCTTTGCACCACCCCAGAAAAGAACTCTTGAGAACATATCTGATAACATTACAATAAGACCAACAAATACTGAAACAACAGCACTTAAAAGAATATCATAATTTTTTATATGACTCATTTCGTGAGCAATAACACCTTCTAATTCGTAATAATCCAATTTTTCTAATAAACCAGTAGTAACACAAATTATAGCATGTTCAGGATTCCTTCCTGTTGCAAACGCATTTGGTTGAGCATCTTCTACTACATATAAATCTGGTTTTTTTGGTAATCCTGCAGTAACCATTAGTGCGTCAAGAATATTAACAAGTTTCAAATCTTCTTCCTTTGTTGCAGGACGTGCATGACAAGAAGCTAAAACAATTTTATCACTAAAATAATAAGAACCCCAAGCACTTGCTATAGAAAAAATTAATGCAATTACTATTGATAAACTACCTAATTCTAAAGCATTACAAATATAATAAACAATTAGAGTTATTACAAGTATAAATATTGATACGATTATTCCAGATTCAATTTTATTTTTTTTACTAGTTGCAAACATATAAATCTCCTTTCACATAATTAAGATTATCTAAAATAAAAAGGGGTGCCTAAAAGACAACCTCCTTAAAATTTACTTATGCATTTTTACCAAAATCAACTTTTACATTTTTTCTAGCTTCAGCGCTTTCAGCTGCAAATAATTCGCGAGGTTGGAAATTGAACATTCCTGCAATTATGTTAGAAGGGAAAAGTTGTAATTTTTGGTTGTACATTGTTACACTATCATTGTAGAATTGTCTAGAAAAAGAAATTTTATTTTCTGTATTTCTTAATTCTTCAGATAATTCAGAAAAGTTTTGATTTGCTTTTAATTCTGGATAACTTTCTGAAACAGCCATTATTGTTTTTAATGCTCCTGAAAGTTGATTATCTAGTTCTGCTTTTTCTGCAACTGTTCCAGCGTTTGCCCAAGAAGTTCTTAATTGTGCAATTTTTTCAAAAGTTTCTGATTCGTGTGCTGCATATCCTTTTACAGTTTCAACAAAGTTTGGAATTAAGTCAAATCTTCTTTGTAATTGAACATCAATTTGACTCCATGCATTGTCTACTTTTACTCTAGCAGATACTAATCCATTGTACATTGATATTATTGCAATTACGATTAATACTACTATTACTAATATAATCCATCCCATAGTTTTGCCTCCTTTTTTATTATATACAATTTACAAATTGATAATAACATAATTTGAGTTTTTTAACAAGAGATTTTGAATAAAATCTTAGAAAAGCTATAGACTTTATTATATAATAAGTCCACCTCACTTTCGAAAGGGGGTGAATATCTTATGACATCTTTTGATCTTATTTGGTTATTAATTCAAGAGTTACTTAAAAGTAAAGAGAAAGAAAGCCAAAGTAACAAACAGGAAGATTAATTATTTAATCTAGGAGTGGTCTAGCCAACCACTTCTTTTTAAATAAAAAAAGATATGTGTAGCCAACACATATCGAATATCTTATAATCTTCTGATCTTTTAATTTATAATCTATATATAGTATATAATATTTTTTTTATAAAGTCAATTCTTTTTTTGTAAAAATATACTATATGAATTATTATATGAACAAAAGAAAAAAATATTCAAAAAAATAAGTACTATTTTCAAGGCTTACAACATATACTATAATGAACCACTTGTAGTTCTAAGCTTGTACAAATTTGACAAAAACAAAAAAATATAGTATAATTAAAATCGATGCCAAAAGGAGGTATTAAAAATTTATGAAAAAAGAAGAAAAAGCTTCAATTTCTATAATGAAAATCATATGTATAAGTATAATATTAATACTAATATCTGGAATAGGAGTAATGGCAGTAAACACAAACTTAAAAGATATTAAAATAGTATTACAAAATGGATATGAGTTAACAGCGTTAACATCAAAATTAACTGTTAGCGAAATATTAGAAGAAAACAATATTGTTTTAGACGAAAATCAAAAAACAATACCAGAAGCAAATGAAGAAGTAACAGCTGGAGCTGTTATAAAAATAGTAGACAAATCATATAATGAAGTTCAAATAGCAAAAGTTTCTGAGGAAGGTGTACAAACAACACTAGAAGACTTATTAAACAATTATGCACCAATCACAGAAAAAGTTGTTACAGAACAAGTAGAAATACCTTATGAAACAGTAACAAAAAATTCAGCAGGTACAAGTACAGACACAACAAATAAAGTATTACAAAAAGGAAAAAATGGACTTAAAGAAGTAACATATAAAATAAAATATCAAAATGACGTAGAAATTGAAAAAACACAATTATCTGAAAAGGTAATAACAGAACCTGTAAACAAAATAGTACAGGTAAACAAAGTAACATCAAGATCAGGAACAACAACAAGAGCAGCTGCAGCTACAGCCGCTACAACAACATCTGGAACACAAGTATATAAAATAACTGCATATTGTTCATGTGCAAAATGTTGTGGAAAAACAACAGGAAGAACTGCAATGGGAACTAAAGCAACAGCTGGAAGAACAGTTGCAGCATCTGGAAAATTTGCATTTGGAACAAAATTAAATATTAATGGTCATGTATATACTGTAGAAGACAGAGGTGGAGCAATAAAAGGAAACAAAATAGATATATATGTAAATTCTCACGCAGAAGCATTGGCTTGGGGTGTAAGATACTTACCAGTAAGTGTTGCTCAATAATAACATATGATTTATAGGAACTCTAGAAATAGAGTTCTTTTTGTATGGCTTGAAAAATTAATGTTATTATGAAGTTTGCTATTTTTTAGTAAATGTAGTACAATATAAATATAGTTAATAAATATAGGAGATAGATGTATGAAATTAATATCATGGAATGTAAATGGAATAAGAGCATGCCTAAACAAAGGATTTGCAGAATCATTTAAACAACTAGATGCAGACATATTTTGTATACAAGAAACAAAATGTCAACCAGAGCAAATAGAATTAGAATTCGAAGGATATACAAGTTACTGGAATAGTGCAGAGAAAAAAGGATATTCAGGAACTGCAATATTTACAAAACAAAAACCACTAAATGTAACTTATGGAATAGGAATAGAAGAACACGATAAAGAAGGAAGAGTAATAACACTAGAATTTGAAAAATTCTATATGGTAGATATTTATACTCCAAATTCAAAAAGAGAATTAGAAAGACTAGACTATAGGCAAATATGGGAAGACGAAATTAGAAAATACTTATTAAAACTAAACGAAACAAAACCCGTAATAATGTGTGGGGATTTAAATGTAGCGCATAAAGAAATTGACTTAAAAAATCCAAAAACAAACAGACACAATGCAGGCTTTACAGATGAAGAACGTCAAAAAATGACAGAATTACTTGATGCAGGTTTTATCGACTCATTTAGATATTTATATCCAGACAAAGAAAATGCATATAGTTGGTGGTCTTATATGGGACACGCAAGAGAGAAAAATGTAGGATGGAGAATCGATTATTTTATTGTATCAAAATCAATAGAAAACCAGATAAAAGAAGCAAAAATATATCCAGAAATAATGGGAAGTGACCATTGCCCAGTTGGATTAGAAATTTTTTAAGGAGTGAATTAAATGGAAGAAATAAAACAAGGATGGAAAAAAAGAATATCGTGGCTATTAATAGCTCTAACCGTAGTAATTGTATATAAAATGTTAGACAATTTCTCAAATGTTACAGAATGGTTTGGAACATTTTTTAGAATACTAAAACCATTTTTAGCAGGGTTATTAATATCATATATATTATTTATGCCATGTAAAAAAATAGAAGGGGCATTAGAAAAATCAAAACTAAAATTTGTAAAAAAGAGAGCAAGAGGATTATCAGTAATTGCAACATACATAATTTTTATTTTAATAATAATAATTATAATAAACTGTATTTTCCCAGTTTTAAAAGAAAGTGTAGTTGAATTGGTTAGCAATATACCAGGATATTATGAAACTCTGGTTAGTAAATATAAAGAATTACCAGAAGATTCAGTGTTAAAAAATGATATTATAAAAGATAAAATGACAGAATTATCAAATATTGACATGAAGCAATTTTTAAGTATAAACAATGAAAAAATAATAGAATATGTAAAAAATATTATAAACATATTCTCAGGAATTTTTGATGTATTTGTATCAATAATAGTTTCAGTATATATATTGTTACAAAGAACAACAATTATGAGATTTCTAAGAAGATTTGCAAGAGCGATGTTTAAAAAGAATACATATGAAGCAGTAAATAAATATTTCACAAAAGCAAATGAAGTTTTCTTTACATTCATATCAAGCCAATTGTTAGATGCAGTGATAGTTGGGATTTTAACAACAGTTGCAATGCTAATAATAAAAGTAAAATATGCACCTTTAATAGGTTTTACAATTGGATTATTTAATATGATTCCATATATAGGTGCAATTGTAGCAGTTGGAATAGGAATTTTGATTACATTCATAACAGGTGGGCTCGGAAAGGCTATTGTTATGGCTATTGTTGTTATAATTTTACAACAAATTGATGCAAATATTATAAATCCAAAAATAATAGGAGTTTCTTTGGAAGTTAGTCCATTACTTGTTATATTCTCTGTAACAGTCGGTGGAGCATATTTTGGCATAATGGGTATGTTTTTAGGTGTACCAATTGCAGTTGTTATTAAAACAGTTTTAAATGACTGGATTGAAAACAAAAATAAATTTAGAGATGAACAAGAAAAATTAATTGAAAAAAATGAATAAAAGCAGAAATACCGTATAAGTTCAAGAAAAGTTTTTTGTATATGATTTTCTTGAATTTATGCGGTATTTATATTTTATTTTTTATTTTTCTTTTTTCCAACTAAAACAGAAATAATTATTGCAACTAATATAACTGCAATAATTGCAATTAGACCGGGCCAACCTAAAATAGCAACAAATTTGCTACCTAAAGACATAATAATTCCAGCAAGAATTACACCTAGGGCAACAGCACTTACACTAGTTTTAAAATTCAAATTTAAGAAACTAGCGGCTAATGTTCCAGTCCAAGCACCTGTTCCAGGAAGTGGTATACCAACAAAAAGTAATAATGCAAAGAAAATACCCTTATTTCCTGCAGTTTCTTTTAATTTTTCTCCGCCTTTTTCACCTTTTTCTAAACACCATGTAAAAAATTTTCCAATAATCTTTTTATCTTTTCCCCATTCAAGAACTTTTCTTGCAAATAAGTAAATAATAGGAACTGGCAACATATTAAATATAATTGCTATTGGATAGTATAAAAATATATTTAAACCTAATCCTTCTGCAATTGGTATTGCTCCTCTTAGTTCTACTATTGGTACCATACTTACAAATGCAACTATTATGTATTTTATAATAAGTGGTAAACTTGACATTTTGTTTTCTCCTTTCAATCTTAAGTATATTAAGCTTTTTGTATTTTACTATAGAATATAAAAAATGTCTACATATTTTCTAAAAAAAGAAATCCCCCTGCAAAAAAATACAGGGGGTGAAGAGGTTTCTATTGTTGTTCTAAATCGTTGAGGATTCTTTCGTCATAACCGAATTCCTCCCCATCAATTTTGAACTGATTTATACCTTGACTGAATTTTGATTGATAAACCAGTGCAGGTGAAACGGGCATGGTATCATTGTAATAATTGTTTATTACAATTTTAGCATTCTCTATTGCCCGGTCAGAGCATTTTCCATCTCGGTACTTTTCCTGAGATTCAGGAGCATAACCTCCACTAAAAAATACTCTTTTTAAAGTGTTAGGATAGTACTTTGATTCTATCCTATTAATGACAACATAGCCAATATATTGTTGACATTTGTCATTTTGTCCGCCACCTTCGGCGTAAATGATTTTGGCAAGTGGATATGTCATATCATAATATATGTCATCCATACTTGCATAATCGAACCTGACATCTTGCCATCTGTCATTATGACTTGCGATGACGTCTTCTGCTGAAGGTTCGGTGTTTTCTTCTGTATCAAATGAAGAAGATGTTACCATATTGGTATCATTCTTTTCAATAGAAACAGATATATTTTGGTTGATGGTTACCCCGGCTACAGGAGGTAAAGTGATTATAGAATTTTCCGTATTTTTTTTGTTTGATACGGTGATTTCTGTTTTCTCTACATAACCTGTAGATGGTTCTTTGGACAAATCCCATTCTGTATATTTTTTTAAACTTACTAATAAAATGGCAAGTAAAAATAAACTAGGGATTATCCGTTTGCTAATTTTCATTTTGCTCTCCTTTTTCTTTTTTGAAACCTCTTAGTAATAAATAACATTACTAAATATAGTATATCACAATTAACATAATAAATCAAGAAATTTTACAATATCTTCCAAAAATAAATTTTAAAAATGTCTGAAAAACCTTGACTTTAGAGGATGATTTGTGGTATTATATAAAGTGAATTTATACGAAAATTTAACATCAAGTAAAAATTTAATTCAAAAGAAACAAAATCAAAATACAAAGTTAAAAATTTAAGAAAAGAGGAATTAAATATAACGAAAAATTAAGGGTTATAATTTGAAAAAGCAGGCAAATTATAGAACTTAAAAAAGTAATTATATTCTAAGAAGGACTTTTCTTAAAATCAAATAAAATTCAATTCTAAGTGCCAAAAGCACAATCCTAGAATTACAAACTGCTTCAAAAATTTATAAGGAGTGATTTATTTGAAAATTAGAGACATTCAATACGAAAAAGCTTCAAGAAAAGATTTCGCAAAAGTTGGAGATTTTATCGAAATGC
>CAKPJK010000011.1 GCA_934162615.1 uncultured Clostridia bacterium | reverse complement strand
TTTTCAATTACTTTAAATTCAAGCATGAAAAAAGTCCTCCTTTCTAGAAAGAGAACTTTTAAAGTTTTATATAAAATAAAAACTCACGAACTTTTAAGTCCGTAAGTTGATTTCAAATGGAGCAGGTAGTGGGAATCGAACCCACGTCATCAGCTTGGAAGGCTGAGGTTCTACCATTGAACTACACCTGCAATTATTAAATTGTTATCAGTTATCCACAAATTATAAATAAATGTGGAGCAGGTAGTGGGAATCGAACCCACGTCATCAGCTTGGAAGGCTGAGGTTCTACCATTGAACTACACCTGCATTGTCCCTGACAGTTATAGATTATAAATGATTTTCTTATAACTGTCAAGACTTTTTTAAAAATTTCTTAATTTTTTTGTCACTTTTTTATAATTCAAGTCGTTACAATAGTTTGCAGTCTTTTTTATTAATACATTCCATCCATTCCTGCTGCACCCATTCCATTATCGTGTCCACAATGGCAGTCTTTTTCTGGAATATCTGCAACTAGACTTTCTGTTGTGATAACCATTGATGCAATTGATGCTGCATTTTGCAAAGCACTTCTTGTAACTTTTGTTGGGTCTACAATTCCTGATTTTTTCATATCAACATATTCTTCTTTACTTGCATCAAATCCTACACCAACTTCTGCCTTTTTTACATTATCAGCAATTACTGCTGGTTCTAGTCCTGCATTTCTTGCTATTTGTTTTACTGGTTCTTCTAATGCTTTTAATACTATTGTTGCGCCTAATTTTTCTCCGCCTGTTAATTCATTTACTGTTTTTTCAACTGCTGGTGCTACATTTATTAATGCAGTTCCACCACCTGCAACTATACCTTCTTCAACTGCTGCTTTTGTTGCAGAAAGTGCATCTTCAATTCTTAATTTTTTATCTTTCATTTCTGTTTCAGTAGCTGCACCAACTTCAATTACTGCAACTCCTCCAGCCATTTTAGCAAGTCTTTCTTGTAATCCTTCTTTATCATATTCGCTCTTTGTTTCATTTATTTGAGCTTTTATTTGTCCAACTCTATCTGCTATTTGTTGTTTATCTCCTGCTCCATCAACAATTATAGTATTTTCTTTTTGAACTTTTACTTGTCTTGCTCTACCTAATTGTTCAATTTGTGTATCTTTTAATTCAAGCCCTAAATCTGATGTTATAACTTCTCCACCTGTTAAAATTGCGATATCTTGAAGCATTGCCTTTCTCTTATCACCAAATCCTGGTGCTTTAACTGCTACAACATTTAATACACCTCTTAATTTATTAAGT
The DNA here is from genome assembly GCA_934162615.1 of uncultured Clostridia bacterium. GTDB lineage: Bacteria > Bacillota > Clostridia > TANB77 > CAG-508 > CAG-269. The sequence continues at coordinate 40,026 of CAKPJK010000011.1, read as the reverse complement.
ACTAATGTTGAAAGTGCTTCTCCTTCTATGTCGTCACAAATTATTACTAATTTTCCTGATTGTTGCATCAAGTTTTCTAATAATGGTAATATTTCTTGAATATTACTTATTTTTTTATCTGTAATTAAAATGTATGGATTATCAACAACTGCTTCCATTTTTTCTGTATCTGTTACCATGTATGGAGAAACATATCCTTTGTCAAATTGCATACCTTCAACCACATTTAATTCTGTATTTGATGTTTTTGATTCTTCAATTGTGATAACTCCGTCTTTTGAAACTTTTTCCATAGCTTCTGCAATTAATTCACCAACTTCATCATTGTTTGCTGAAATACTTGCAACTCTTGCTATATCTTCTTTTCCATTTACTGGAACACTTATTTTTTTCAATTCTTCTACTGCTGAATTAACTGCTTTGTCAATTCCTCTTTTCATTGCCATTGGGTCAGCACCTGCTGCTACATTTTTAACTCCTTCTTTAATCATACTTTGAGCCAAAACTGTTGCTGTTGTAGTACCATCACCAGCAACATCATTTGTTTTTTCTGATACTTCTTTTACAAGTCTTGCTCCCATATTTTCAAATTTATCTTCTAATTCAATATCTTTTGCTATTGTAACACCATCATTTGTAATTAGTGGTGCTCCAAAGCTTTTGTCTAATACAACATTTCTTCCTTTTGGTCCTAATGTTACTTTAACTGTATCAGCTAATTTATTAACTCCTTCTAATAAAGATTTTCTTGCATCTTCTCCAAATTTTATTTGTTTTGCCATTTTAAATTCACTCCCATCTTTAGGGATTGGGGGACGGGTCTTCAATCCCGATTTTTTTACTTTTTATTTTTAGGGATTGAAGACCCGTCCCTCAATCCAGATTTTTTATTCTACTATTGCTAAAATATCATCTTGTTTTACTATTAAATATTCTGTTCCTTCGTATTTTACTTCTGTTCCAGAATATTTACTTACTATTATATTGTCTCCTTTTTTTACATACATTTCTTCATTTTTTCCGTCTATTTTTTCTCCTGGTCCTACTTCTATTACTTCTGCGATTTGTGGTTTTTCTTGTGCACTGCTTGCTAAGATTATTCCACTTTTTGTTGTTTCTTCGCCTTCTTTCATTTTTATTAATACTCTACTTCCTAATGGTTTAATCATGATATTACCTCCTTCAATTTTTCCATTTAAGAATGTTTTACTTTTTATTTTTAGCACTCTTTTTGTTTAACTGCTAATAATTTATACCTTTTTTTAGCAATTGTCAATAGAGATTGCTAAAATTCACATAGAATTCACATTTGATTCAAAACGTATACTTTATCTAAAGTTTAATAGCTATTTTGACCTTATATTATATTCTTTTAATTATATTTTAGAACTTCTACTTTCAATTTTCGTTCACAGCAAAAACAGCACTTAATTCTAAGTGCTGTTTTTGTGGATGTGGAGTTAAGAAATTTAAGCCGTATACTTTTCAAGTTCTTTATCAAGTGACACTTCTGTATCATCATTTTGATGTATTGTTATAACATCATACCAACAATATTTATCACGCAACACTTTTAAAGCTTCCAAAGTTTCTTTTTTAAGTTTATAATTATCTTTTTCCTTTATAAACAATGTAATCATTAATTTAATATTTTCACTTTCACCTGTGGGAGCCTCTTTAAGAACCATAGTTCCAAACATTTTTCCATTTTTTCTGCATAACATATACGTGAATTTTAAAACATCATCTGATGTATATTCTGGATTTAAATCCGTTTCTATCCTCCTCCTAATATCTTTTAGAATTTCCTTACGTCTTAATATTGGCATTCGAATAAATTCTGGATGCATACATACACACCACGCTGTAGCATCTTCTGGTAAAAAATTTCTTATTATAATATTATCATCTTCATAATAAAAAACCTCTTGACCAGACTCAGTTTCCTTATACAACTCTCTTTCTTTCTCTCCTAAATAACTCGTCAATAATCTCATGTTGTTTCTCCTTTTTGTAAAAAAAAATTATGTAACCTATTATCTATTATACTACAATTATCTAGATTTTGCAACCCTAACCAATTCAACAAACAATGGAGCAGGTCTATTAGGTCTAGACTTCAACTCTGGATGGAATTGTCCTGCAATAAAAAATGGATGTTCTTTTTGAGAAAGTTCAACAATTTCAACTAATTCGCCATCTGGAGAAGTTCCTGAACAAATCAAGCCCGCATTTTCAAGTCTTTCTTTGTAATCATTATTATACTCAAAACGATGTCTATGTCTTTCTGCAATTTCAGTTGTACCATAAACTTTTTCTGCCAATGTTCCTTCTTTAATAACACATGGATAGCTTCCAAGTCTCATAGTTCCACCTTTTTTATTTACTGATTTTTGGTTTTCCATTATATGAATTACTTGATTTTTTGATTTTTCGTCAAATTCTTGTGAATTTGCATCTTTTAATCCTAACACATCTCTTGCATATTCAACAACCGCCATTTGCATACCTAGGCAAATTCCCAAAAATGGTATTTTGTTTTCTCTTGCATATTTAATTGTTTCAATTTTTCCTTCTATTCCTCTATTTCCAAATCCACCTGGAACAATAATTCCTTGAAATTCTTTAAGCATTTCATCTGCAGTATCTTTTGTTATTTTTTCTGCATCTATTAATTTAATTTCTGTTTCAACATCATTTGCAAATCCTGCATGCTTAATGCTTTCAATTACTGATATATATGAATCTTCTAATTTAATATATTTTCCAACTATTGCTATTTTAACTTTATTGTTTTTGTCTATTTTTCTTATTTTTTCTATCATTTCTTCCCATTTTCTGTTGTCTGGTATATATCTATCTAATTTTAAATGATTGCAAACTTCTCTTGCTAATCCCTCTTCTTCAAGCATTAGTGGTACTGCATATAAACAATCTGCTGTTTTGTTTTGAATTACACTTGTTTTTCTTACATTGCAGAATAATGCTAACTTTTCTCTTATATTATCTGGAATGTCTTGTTCTGTTCTACATACTAAAATATCTGGTATAATTCCATAGCTTTGCAATTCTTTTACAGAGTGTTGTGTTGGTTTTGATTTTATTTCATTTGAACCAAATATATATGGTAATAAAGTTACATGGATAAAGCATACATCTTCGGGATTTTTTTCTAGTCCTACTTGTCTAATTGCCTCAATTATTGAAAGCCCTTCAATGTCTCCTACTGTTCCACCTACTTCAGAAATTACTATATCTGTATCTGTATTTTCAAATCCATATATTTTTTCTTTTATTTGATTTGTTATGTGAGGAATTACCTGTACTGTTTTTCCTAAATAGTCTCCTCTTCTTTCTTTTTCTATTACTTCTGAATATATTTTTCCCATTGTTATGCTTGAATTTTTTGTTAAGTTTTCATTTATAAATCTTTCATAATGTCCTAAATCTAAGTCTGTTTCTGCACCATCGTCTGTTACAAAAACTTCTCCATGTTCATATGGGCTCATTGTTCCTGGGTCTACATTGATATATGGGTCAAATTTTTGTATTGTTACCTTATATCCCCTATTTTTTAATAATCTTCCTAGTGATGCAGCTGTTATTCCTTTTCCTAGTCCTGATACTACTCCTCCTGTGACAAATATGTATTTTGTGTTCATTTTCTTCCCCCTTCTAAAAAAACAGAATTAAGATTTTGTACGCAGTGCAAATTGCTACAAAATCTAATTTTTGCCATCATTATCTTCTCCAGAAAGTTATCATACTATGATAACTTTACTAGAATATAAAAATAAAAAAAGATTAAAAAAAATCTTCCGGCAAAATCGGTTTTTTTTTAATCTATTCTTATTTTAACACTTTAAAATTTGTTTGGCAAGTGTTTTGGGTATAAAAAATAAAAAGTTGCAACTATTTTTAGTTACAACTTTTTATTTTTTATATACTTTTATCTAGCATATTCTACAGTTCTTGTCTCTCTAATAACATTAACTTTAATTTGACCTGGATAATCCATTTCGTTTTCAACCTTTTTAGCAACATCTCTTGCTAAAATTGTCATTTGGTCATCATTAATTTTATCTGGTTTAACAATAATTCTAACTTCACGACCTGCTTGTATTGCAAATGATTTTTCTACTCCATCAAATGAGTCTGCAATTTCTTCAAGATTTTGTAGTCTCTTGATGTATGCTTCTAATGTTTCTCTTCTTGCTCCTGGTCTTGATGCACTTATTGCATCTGCGGCTTGAATTAATACTGCTTCTAGAGTTTGTGGTTCTACATCTTCATGGTGTGCTTCTACTGCATTTATTACTAATGGATTTTCTTTATATTTTTTAAGTATTTCAACACCTATTTCTACGTGTGTTCCTTCCATATCATGGTCTAATGCTTTACCAATATCATGTAGTAATCCTGCTCTTCTTGCAAGTTTTGCATCTAGTCCTAATTCTTCTGCCATTATTCTTGCTAAGTTAGATACTTCTATTGAGTGATTCAATACATTTTGTCCATAACTTGTTCTGTATTTTAGTTTTCCAATTAGTTTTACTATGTCTGGATGCAATCCTATTACCCCAGTTTCTAGAACTGCTCTTTCTCCTTCTTCTTTTATAGTTTCTTCTAATTCTTGTTTTGCTTTTTCTACTACTTCTTCAATTTTTGCAGGATGAATTCTTCCATCTTCAATTAATTTTTCCAAAGCAATTTTTGCAACTTCTCTTCTTAATGGGTCAAAGCCTGATAGAACTACCGCTTCTGGTGTATCATCTATTATTAGGTCTACTCCTGTTAATGTTTCTAAGGCTTTTATGTTTCTACCTTCTCTACCAATTATTCTTCCTTTCATTTCATCACTTGGAAGTGCAACAATTGATACTGTAGTTTCTTGAGAGTGGTCTGCAGCACATTTTTGAACTGCATATGTTAATAGTTCTTTTGCATTTTTCTTAACATCATCTTTTGCTTTTTGGTTTGCTTCTCTTATTATTGCTGCTTTTTCTGAAGTAATGTCTTTTTCTACTTCTTTTAATAGAATGTGTTTTGCTTCTTCTCTTGATAATGATGCTATTTTTTGAAGTTCTTTTAATTCTTGGTTACGCAAGTCTTCTATTTTTTGTTGTTCTTCTTCTAGTTCTTTTTCTCTTTTATTAAGATTTTCTTCTTTCTTTTCGTAGTTTTCTGCGCGTCTTTCCAAGTTTTCTTCTTTTTGAATAAGTCTTGTTTCTTGTCTTTGTATTTCGCCTCTTCTTTCTTTAATCTCTTGATCTAATTCGTTTCTACTGTTTACTATTTCTTCTTTGGCTTCGATTATTTTTGTTTTTTTAAGGTTTTCTGCTTCTACTTTTGCCATGTTTACAATTTTTTTTGCTTCTTCTTCAGCACTGTGTATTTTAGATTCTGCAACTTTTTTTCTATAAGCAATTCCTATTATTGCTCCTATTGCAAGTGAGATTAAGACAGCGGCGATTATGATTCCTATATTCATGAATCTACACCTCTTTCTTATTAAATTTTCAATGTTCGAATCAAATATATATTTCTTTTTTCTTTAAAATATTATTTTTTTCTTACCTCTTTTATTTTATCTTTATTATTGTAAACTGTCAAGTGCTTTTGAAGAATTTATAAAAGAACTTGGAGCACATATTCCAAGTTCTTATTTTAAATATATATTAGGATCAACTTGAACAGAGTCTTTTAAAATTTCAAAATGAAGATGCGGTTCATCTGCAATTTCAAATGCTGCAGTATTTCCTACTGTTCCCAAAGATTGACCTTTTTCTACTTTTTCGCCTTCTACAACAAATTCTGATGTTAATAAATTAGAATAAACTGTTTGAAATCCATTTTCATGTTCAACAATAACTGTTAATCCATATCTAGGATCATTTTTTATAGTTTTAACTATTCCGGCTTCTGCTGATTTTACAACTGTTGTTTTATCTGCTTTTATATCAATTCCAGTATGTGTTGTCCATTCTTGCAAAGTGTCTGAATATACTAAACTGTCAACCGCAAAATCTCTTACTATTTCTCCGTCTACTGGCTTTGCAAAATTCAATTCTACATTTTTTTCTTCTACTTTTCCTTGTGCCTTGCTATTTGTTTCAGTTGTTGTATTTGTGTTTATCTTATTTGTTGTTAAAACATTATTTGTTGTTGTTTCTATATTTTTACTGGTTGTATTATTTGAAGTCATGCTGTTTGTGGTCATATTATTTACAGTATTATTAACCATATTATTTTGTGCTTTTAATTCTTTTTCACTTTCGTTTACGCTTTTTCCAATTTCTGTACTTGCACTTTCTGTGTTTTCATTTTGAGTTGATATTTGTTCTCCTAACAATGTTCCTTCTTTTACAGTGTCATTTAATTTTTTACTGTAAATTAAAACTCCAAATACTATTACTGTAAGTATAGCAACTGTTATTGCCGAATATTTTATTATTTTCATACTCATTTCTTCTTTGTTATTTTTTCTAATATCTCTTTTCATAAAATCCTCCTTAAATTTTTATTTATATTACAATTATTTCCGGATTTTATAAAAATATACATTATAATTTATTAACTTCAGTAATCTCCACTCCAGTATAAAAATGCTTTATAATCTCTTCTGCTCTACTTCCATTTTTTGCCATACTATCGGCTCCCGTTTGACTCATTCCAACTCCATGCCCATAACCTTTAACAGAAAATTTAATATTACTACCATCTCTTGATATTTCAAAATTAGTTGATTTCAATCCAAATAGCGTTCTAGCCTCAACACCTGAAATTTCGTGATTTCCAAATTTTACAGTTTTTACTCTTGTGCTTTCTGTATATTCCAATATTTTTATATCTTCACTATTTGCAAAATCTATTGATATATCACTATATTTTTCTTTTAGTTTATTTATCAACTCCTCTTGTGAAAGTGTAACTTCTGAAGCATATTGAGTATATGCATTTTCTCCTGATGTTTCAACACTTTGCAAATATGGATAACCTGTTCCTCCCCATACATTTACAGGTACTTCGGTTATTCCTCCACTATTTGAATGAAAAAATGCATCAATTGGTTTATTTTCATATGTTATAATTTTTCCTGAAGTTTCATTTACTGCATTACATATTTTTTGCCAGTTACTTTCTCTTTGATTTTCTTCCCATTTTGCTAACCTATCGTCTTTTGAAATCCATGCTTGACAACATGTTGAATCATCACATATATCTGCATTATCATGTTTTTTGTTCAAAATTTTATATATTGTATATGTCCTTGCAACTATTGCTTGAGCCTTTAATGCCTCTTTCTCAAATGTTGCTGGCATTTCTGCAGATACTACATTACATAAGTATTCTTCTAAGTTTACTTGTTCTACTTCTCCCGTTTTTTTATGTAATAATGATATTGTTCCATATTTGCTATAATTATATGTATTTTTATTGCTTATTTCTGTTTGATTTTCAGTAGTTTGTTCCTGCTGATTGTTATCTTGCAATTGCCTTTCTGTTTCTTCCTTTGAACTTGTTGGTGTTGTTCGTTTGGTTAAAAGTGCTGGAATAATAAAAATTATTAATATAAATGATAGTAGATAAATTAAAATTTTTTTCAATATAATCACTCCATTTTGTATTCTGTAACAGATTTTAAATTAAATTCTATTTTAATAATATTATGCAATTTTAAATTCTATTTTAATAATAATTATGCAGAGGTTAATTTTGCTTTCATTTCATTTAATATTTTGCGTTCAATTCTTGAAACCTGAACCTGACTAATTCCAAGAATTTTTGCAACCTCAGTTTGCGTCTTTTCTTTAAAAAATCTTAATAAAATTATTTCTTTATCTCTATCATGCAATTCATTTATCAATTGATTTACAACCATTCTATTTGTAATTATTTCTTCTTCATTTTTTCCAGTTGATATTTTATCAAAAATTGTCATTTGCTTGCCTTCTTTATTTTCGGCATTTGTTGTTGCATCCATTGATTCAACTGCATTTGTTGATTCCATTGCAATTATGGCATCTTCTTTTTGTATTTTTAATTCCTTACAAATTTGTTCTAAAGTAATTTCTTTTCCATTTAATAAATAATGTCTTTTTAATTCATTTATTTTTGTATTTAGTTCTTTTATACTTCTACTAACTTTAATAGGCCCGTCATCTCTTATAAATCTTTTTATTTCTCCTAATATGTATGGTACTGAATATGTTGATAGTTTTACTTCAAAATTTGTGTCAAATCTTTTTATTGATTTAATAAATCCTATACATCCAATTTGATATAAATCTTCTACTTCATATCCTCTGTTCATAAATCTTTTTACTATACTCCAAATAAGTCCATTATTTTCTCTAATAAGTCTGTCCATTTCAAATTTGTCACCATCTTGGGCTCTTTTTATTGAATTTATATTATTTTCATACATATGTATACATACCTCTATTTTATTCTTTTGTTATAGCACTTAACTGCTTTTCATCAATTTCCTCTTCTTGCTTTTTTATTGTTTTTGTTAATGTTACTTTTGTACCTAGCCCAACAATTGATTCAACTTTCATTGTGTCCATAAAGCTTTCCATTATTGTAAATCCCATTCCTGACCTTTCTAAATTTGGTTTTGTTGTGTATAATGGTTCTTTTGCTACATCTACGTTTTCTATTCCTTTTCCATTGTCTGAAATTTGAATTATTATTTCATTGCCCTTTAATTGTGCATTTATTTTTATTATTCCTTGTCTGTTTTCATATGCATGGATTATGCAATTTGTAACTGCTTCTGATACTGCTGTTTTTATATCTGCCAGTTCCTCTATTGTAGGGTCTAATTGTGATGCAAATGCAGCAACTGTTATTCTTGCAAATGCTTCATTTGCTCCTTTATTTAAAAATTCTAATTTCATTTCATTTTCAATCTGTTCTTTCATAATCTTTATTTTCCTTTCAATGTATTTATGTTGTAAAAGTTGCTTAACTTTTATAAATTTTATAATTCAGTTACTGGAATTAATTTTAGAATTCCACTCATTTCAAATATTTTTCTTACACTTTGAGTTAAATTTGCAACTTCTAGTTTTCCTCCAAGCATATTGGCAAATTTGTATCTTCCTATTATTAACCCTATTCCTGCACTATCCATGAAAGTAACACTATCAAAATCAAACACAACTTTTCTAGGCATATATCTTTCAATTTCATAATCTGCTCTCCTCCTTATCTTTTGTACACTACAGTCATCAATTTCATCTGTAATTTTAAAAACTAACATTTTTTTGTCTTCATAAAATTTTGATTCCATATTTTATGATGTGCCCCCCTTTCAGTTATATTCTATTCTTGTACATAACTTTTAAAGTTTTCTTTTGCTTTATGTATGTATTATAATTCTTTTTCCAGTTTTTTCCAATAGCAAAAAAGTAGAAGTTTTGTCGATTTTATAGAAGTTTTCGACAAAAAAACAAAACTGAAAATTTAAAATTTCCAGTTTTAACTCTACTTTTTATTATACTCAAAAATTGATACATTAAATATATTTGTTCGTGTGCAAAATTCATAAAATTATTCTACATTATTATTTTCTACGTTATTATTATTTTTTACTTTCATATTATTAACTTCTTCTTTAGCATTATTAATATCTTTATTATTTCTTTTTTGCATTTCTTTTAATATTTTTTCTGTTTCTTCTTTTTTATTGCTTACAATTCTATTCATCATATTATTTGTCTTTTCCATTAAATCTGGAACATAATCTAATAGCCTATCTAAACTTGATGAATGGCATACTGGCATAAGTTTTATATTATTTTCTTGAATTATCAAAAATGCAACTGCATTAATTGTAACTCCTGCCCCTGCTCCGTCCTCCAAATGGTAATCTATACTGTATTTGTTCTTCTTTTTCTACTTTTTTATATTCATCAATTGTTTCACCTTTGAACTCACTACCACCAGCAGCAAATCCAAAAGATACTTTTGATATTGGTATTATTACTATATTATTGGATGTTTCTATAGGTTCACCAATTATTGTATTTACATCTATCATATCTTTAATACTGTTCATAGCCGTAGTCATAAGGCCTTCTATTGGATGTTCGCTCATTTTTATCACCTTTCCTTTTCTTATTTACGATACATATTGTATTTATAATATGTATCATTTTTATTTGAAATATACTTGAAATTTCTATATTTAATAAATTTTTATCAAGATATACAGGCTCTACCAAAAATACTTGCTTGTCATTATATTTTTTTATTTGTTTGCTTAAAAATATTGCTACAAATGTACTTATAACTGGTATTGTAAATGCTGTTAATGATGCATTTTCTGTTCCTATTCTAATTTTCAAATTTATCTCTTTTATTTCTGTTTTTATATTTTTTAGTGATGTTATTAATTCTTTATCAATATTTGCTTTATTTTCTATTATTTTAGTTTTTTGTTGTTTTATTTTTTCTTGTAGCTTTTGATTATTTATTATTTTTTTGCTATTTAATTTTATTTTTAAAATCGGTATAAATCCTAATGTATATACTACCATTTTTATTTGATATTCTTTATTTAAATGTGGTTTTTCATCTGTTGATATTTTTAGATTTTGTATTTGAAATTTTATTTTTATTGTTATAAACATAATTATTATTAAAATTATAAAAAGAAAAACCAATATATCACCCTCTTTTTTAGTAATATTATTAGTTTTTCCTTTTTTTATTTATTTAAACTTCTTTATATTATTTTTGTTTTTACTCTTCTTTAATATTATAATTTAAACTGCTTTATCTTTTTTCTTTTCTTCAACTGTTATATCTCCAAAAATTTCTTCTTGACTTGTTTCTACTTTACTTCTTCGAGATAATTCAAGTAATCCGCTAAAAGCAGTTACCACCTCTTGTTTTTCACGTTTTTTAATTGGAAACAATTTATTAAAAACAAATTTCTTTTGTTTTGCTAAAACTTTATACATTTCTTTTACTTTATCAGCAACAGTATATTTATCAACTAATGCAATCTTTTCAATATTTTTTGCATTTTGATTTATTTTAACACTATTTCGTTCTATCAATTGTTTGTATACATCTGGTATTTTTTCAGGACCATAATCTTTTTCCAACTTTTGCTTTGGCAATTTTATTTCTTCTTGTTCTTTATAAAATCTATTTGCAAATATAACATAATTTTCCTTAAGAACTTTGCTTATTTCTTTGAATTTCTTGTACTCAATTATTCTTCTAATAAGTTCTTCTTCTGTTATTTCCTCTTCTTCCTCTTCTTGTTTTGGTAACAGATTTTTAGATTTTAAATATAAAAGTGTTGAGGCCATAACTATAAATTCACTTGCAATTTCTAAGTTCATTTCTTCCATTGCATTTAAATATTCTATATATTGATTTGTTATTTCTGTTAGATTTACATCATAAATATTCATTTTATTTTTATCTATTAGGTAACATAATAAATCCAATGGTCCTTCAAAATTATCTATTTTTATTGAATATTTTTTAGTTTCTAGTGTTAATATTGACATTTTTTTCTCCTTGCTTTTTTCAGATTTGTTCTTCAATTGCTTTATTTATGTTTTCTGATTTATACCCTTTTTTTAGTAAATATTGTTTTATTTCGTCTTGTTCCATAGATAGCGATTTTTTGTATATAATATTTGATATTGATTTTATTTCATATTCTTCTAACTCTTCTTTATTTTCATAAATATAATCTTCAATATCATTTTTATTTAAACCTTTTGCTAGAAGTTTATATTTTAATTCTTTTATTGATAAATTTTTCAAAATCATGAAGTTATTTACTGTTCTTCTTATATAATCATTGTCATTTATATATTTAGCCTCTTTTAAATATTCAATTATATCTTCTAACATATTTTCGTCTAATTCTTTTGCAAATTTTCTTCTGACTTCATTTTCACTTCTTTTTTTATAAAGTATGTATTTTAATATTTTTGTTTTTCCTTTATCAAATTCTTCTATTGTATACATTATTACTTCCAATCTTTTATTTGTTTATCTAGCAAATTTAATTTTCATTCTTGTATCTGCTATTTCATAGTCAAATTTTTTATGTTCAGTTTCATTTTTTTCTATATTATTATTCTTCTTCAAATTCTCCATCTTCGTCAACTTCTGGTAATTCTTCACCTAAACTATCTTGGAATGCTTTAGCGAAATTTGCTCTAACTTTTTGCTCAACATCTGCTAAAATTTCTGGATTTTCTTTTAGGTATTTCTTAACATTTTCTCTTCCTTGTCCAATTCTATTACCATCATAACTAAACCATGAACCGCTCTTTTCTATTATGTCCATGTTTACAGCCATGTCTAAGATATTTCCTGCTTTAGAAATTCCTTCTCCATAAACAATATCGAATTCAGCCTCTCTAAATGGTGGAGCAACTTTATTCTTTATAACTTTTACTCTAACTCTATTTCCTTTAACTTCTCCATCTTGTTTGATATTTTCTATTTTTCTTATATCAAGTCTTACTGATGCATAGAATTTTAGTGCTCTACCACCTGTTGTTGTTTCTGGATTTCCAAACATTACTCCTATTTTTTCTCTTAATTGGTTGATAAATATTAATACTGTTTTTGTTTTGTTTATTGCTCCTGCTAATTTTCTTAAGGCTTGTGACATTAATCTTGCTTGAAGTCCCATATGAGAATCTCCCATGTCTCCGTCAATTTCTGCCTTTGGAACCAATGCTGCAACAGAGTCTACTACTATTACATCTAAAGCTCCACTTCTTATTAAACTTTCTGTTATTTCAAGCGCTTGTTCTCCTGTATCTGGTTGAGATACTATTAAGTTATCTATATCTACACCTAATTTTTTTGCATATACTGGGTCTAATGCATGTTCTGCATCTATAAATGCTGCTTCTCCGCCCATTTTTTGTGCTTCTGCAACTACATGTAATGCAAGTGTTGTTTTACCTGATGATTCAGGTCCAAATACTTCTATAATTCTTCCTCTAGGAACCCCTCCTATACCTAAAGCCATATCTAAACTTAATGCTCCTGTTGGAATTGCTTCTATTTCCATTGCTTTAAATTCTCCAAGTTTCATTACTGAACCTTTTCCAAATTGTTTTTCTATTTGACTCATTGCTGCCTCTAGAGCCTTTTTCTTTTCTGTATTTTCTGCCATTATAATTTCCTCCTTAAAATATTGAACTTTTGTTTGATAACTACTTTATATCACTAAACACTTGTTTTTGTCAATACATTTTAAAAATATTTTTTATTTATGCCAATCCTTTATATTGTAAAATTGATAAAACCAGTTTGGTTCTAATGTTCCTGCTAATCCCGTACTATATGCCACTGTGTATTTGTTGTTGTATAAACTTAAATATGGCATTTCATTTTTATATATTTCGCCTAATCTTTTGTAATCTTGTTTTAATTTATTCTCATCATTTGAATTTTTCACTTCATTCATAATGTTTGTAACTTCTTCATTTGAATAATTTGCTAAATTATTAGTACCAAAAAATGTTGATAAATCTGGGCTTACAGATAAATTCATACTACACAAAATCATATCATAATTTTTATTTGTTAAATAACTTTGATATTGAGTGTCATTTGCTTTTATTAAATTAATTCTAAATCCTTGATTTTCTAATTGTGTTTTTATATTTTGTGCAACTGCCACCCTATTTGCATCACTTGCTTTAACAACAAAGTTTAAAGATATTCTTTGTGTTCTATAATTAACTGTTTTTTGCCAATATTTATATTTGTAACTCCATCCATCATCTACTAAAATTTGTTTTGCTTGTTCTAAGTTATATCCTGCACTTGAGTCCTGTTCTTGATATATCCAATTCCCATAATCCAATGGAAAACTTGAGGTATAATATTTGTCTCCGTAAACACTTGAAACAATATTTGATTTATCTATAGAATAACAAATTGATTTTCTTACATTTAATTGTGATAATATTTCACCTTGGGTATTGAATGCAATAAAATCATGTTCCCTTCCTTTCATTTCTTTTTCATGATATCCTATTGTTCCTATAATGTCTTTTAAATTACTATTTTGAGTGCTTATTAAATCAACACTTCCTGTTTTAAAAGAATTATATAATTCTCCAACACTTGAATATATTGAAACTGTTATCTTATCAATTTTTAATTTGTCTGAATCTGGATAATTTTCATTCTTTGTTAAAATTAGTGCAGAATCTTGTACATCACTTACTTTATACATTCCAGTTCCAACAGGCACAATGTCTGGATTGAACTCTTTATCACTATAATAACTACTTGATAATATTGGAAATGTTAAATTGTATTCAAAAAAAGGAACTTCTTGGTCTAGCGTAATTCTTATAGTTGTTGAGTCTACTACCTCTACAGTTGTTACATGTTGAACATTTGCCGAATATATTGTATTTGAATCTTTTAGTCTATCTATTGTAAATTTCACATCATCAGCAGTGAATTTTTGTCCATCTGCCCATTTTCTGTTATCTTTTACTTTTATTAAATACACCGTTTCACTTTGTTTTGCCCATTCTTTTGCTAAACAGTATTCTAATTTATAGTCTTTTGTTAATGTCATTAATGGTTCAAATATTATTTTTGATATATCTTGTACATTTTTATTTTTGCTTAAGATTGGGTTTATACTATCAAATGAAGCAATACCAAGTTTTAATTCTGTTACCTCTGTTGCTTCTTCTTGTTTTGTTTCTGTCGTTGTATTTTCCTTTTTTTGTTCATCACCCTTTATTTTTATTATTGCAAATATCATTATAGCAATTGCAAATATTATAAATATGTATTTAAAATATTTTGTTTTCATATCATCCCATTCCTTTTCTTTATGCTAAATTTCTGATTTTTTCTATGGTAATATAATACATTATTTTTTGATTTTTTTCAATATTATTGATTGTTATTTTTCTAATATTATTTATTATTTATGGACTCTTCTAAATAATTAAAATATTTTTGTCCTCCTTTCTTTTTATTTTTAGTATCTTTGGATATTTTAATTTAAGATT
Organism: uncultured Clostridia bacterium; assembly: GCA_934162615.1. Classification (GTDB taxonomy): domain Bacteria; phylum Bacillota; class Clostridia; order TANB77; family CAG-508; genus CAG-269. Next base: position 24,985 of record CAKPJK010000011.1, on the reverse strand, counting down.
TTATTTTGTCTTTCCTAAGTTGAGTGAAAAAAATTGTATAATAGATTTAGCAATGCAATTTTTATTGTGTATTATTATATTAGCACAATTTACTTTAAAATTCAAGAAAAATCGTTCGACAAAAATCGACAAATGACTGTAAATCTAGCATAAAAAAAGCCCTTCTCACTTAGGATTAAAAAATATATAATCGCCAAGGAGAGAGCCCACATACACAACATTTTTAAAGTTATGAATTGTAATCTTTAGCAAACCAAAATAAAATTATACACTAAATTTGTAAACATACACAAAACAATTCCGCAAACAGTTGGAATTGCAAAAGAAATTGCAGTCCACTTCCAACTACCAGTTTCCTTCTTTACAGTAAGCAATGTTGTAGCACAAGGAAAATGTAAAATTGTAAAAAGCATAACATTCATAGCAGTAAGCATAGTCCATCCATTTTGAATTAAAATTTGGCCAATTTGAATTGTATCCTCTATATTTACTAATGTTCCGCCTTTCAAATAACACATCAAAATTATTGGTAAAACTATTTCATTTGCAGGGATTCCTAAAATAAATGCAGTTAAAATATATCGATCTAATCCCATCAATTTTGCAAAAGGATTTAAGAAATTTGCTATAATTGAAAGCAAACTTTGCCCATTAATTCCTATATTTGCCAAAAGCCATATTACAAGTCCTGCTGGTGCTGCAACTGATATTGCTCTACCTAAAACAAATAAGGTTCTATCAAATATTGAACGCACTAGTATTTTTCCAAATTGTGGTTTTCTATATGGTGGCAATTCTAAAATCATTGATGATGGCATTCCTTTTAATATTGTTTTTGATAATATTTTTGATATCACCAGTGTTAAAAATATTCCAAATATTATTACAATAATTACCGCAAATGTTGATAATATTGATGCTAGAAATCCATTTCCACCTGCAAATGCTCCCGCGATAAATATTGTTGCTATTGTTATCAAAAATGGAAATCTTCCATTACATGGAACAAAGTTATTTGTTAGTATTGCAATTAGCCTTTCTCTTGGTGAATCTATAATTCTACATCCTGTTACTCCACACGCATTACACCCAAAACCCATGCACATTGTAATCATTTGTTTTCCACTACAGCAAGCCTTTTTAAAGAAGCCGTCCATATTAAATGCAATTCGCGGAAGATATCCCAAGTCTTCTAATATTGTGAATAGTGGGAAGAATATAGCCATTGGTGGCAACATTACTGCAACTATCCAAGTTAATGTTTTATACACTCCATTTATTAACATTTCTGAAAGCCATGTTGGGCAATGTATATAATTTGCAAAATGTACAAGTTTATCTTGAAACCAGTTAAATATACTGAATAGCCACTCTGATGGGTAATTTGCTCCTACTATGGTTATCCAAAAAATAAGGCCTAAAAATAGTATCATTATTGGAATTCCAAATATTTTTGATGTTAAAATTTTGTCTATTTTTAGGTCTCTTTCTCTATAATTTTTGTTTTCAAATGTACATACTTCTTTTGATGTTTCTTCTGCTTTTTTCATGATATCCGCTACTATTTTGTCTTTAAAATTTTTTGAGGTAATCTCTCTTGTTTCTAAATTTTCTTTTGCTTCCATTACTGACTGTTGAATTTCTTTTTCTTCTAAGTCTAATTCTAAATTTTCTTGTATTGATTTTAATATTTTTTCTTCTCCATCTATTAGTTTTATTGCTATCCATCTGTATAATTTTTTTGATATTTTATTTTTCTCAACTTTTATTTCTGTTACTATATTTCTTTTTTCTGAATATTCATTAACTAATAAATCTTTATCAAGTTTCTCCACTATTTTTTCAAGATTTTCTTCTATTTCTTGTTCATATCTAACTGTTTTGGTATGTGGTTTTATTTCACCTTCGCATACTTTGTATATTGTATTTTTTAGATTTTCTAGTGTTTGTCTTTCTCTTGCAACTGTTCCTACAACAGGCACTCCTAACAAATCTTCTAATTTTTTTAAATCAATTTTTATTTTTTTCTTTTTTGCTTCGTCTAGCAAATTTACACAAACTATTATGTTATCTGTTATTTCCATAATTTGATATACTAAATTTAAATTTCTTTCTAAACATGTACTATCAACTACAATTACTGTTGCATCTGGGTTTCCAAAACATATATAATCTCTTGCAATTTCTTCTTCTTCTGAGTTTGACATTATTGAATATGTCCCTGGAATGTCAACAAATGTGAATTCTTTGTCATTAATTGTTGCTTCTCCTGTTGCGTTTGCTACTGTTTTTCCTGTCCAGTTTCCTGTATGTTGGTGCATTCCTGTTAAACTGTTGAATATTGTTGATTTTCCTACATTTGGGTTTCCTGCTAATGCTACTGTGTATGTATTTTTCACAAGCTCACCACCTTAAATTTTATTATTACAATATATGTTTTGGTTTTGAGTTTATGAATTATATATGTTTTTGATTATTATTTTTGTTTTAAATTGTCTGATCAGAATTTATACATGCTACAATCTCAAAAACCCCAACTCTAATTAGAGTTAGGGTTTTGAGATTAGTTAGAAATTTTTTTTTGCGGTTGGATATTTTTCAAAGTGATTCATTATATTTTTTACCATATCTGGTATTATTAACTTGACCTCACTTTCATTAACTTTCTCCAACTTATTTGGGTTGTTTTTCATTTCCAACATTTTTTTACCTCCACTTGTTTGTGTTTTTGTGCTGACTTTATTATATCTTATTTTTATGTTAATTGCAATATTGTTTCCAAAATTTGTAAATTTTCTTATTTTTTTAGAATTGTAACTACTTAGTATCTAAAATCCTTTTAACATCTTCTGTTGAATCCAATTGTAATACCCTATTTGCAAGTTGCTTACATTCTTCAAAATCCAAATCAGTTATTAACTTTCTAGCCTTCAAAATCTTATTAGCATTCATAGAAAACTCATCAAGTCCAAGACCGACAAGCAAAGGAATAAACTTAACATCACCAGCCGCTTCTCCACACATACCGCATAAAATACCATTTTTATGTGCACCATCAATAGCAGATTTAATCAAGCGAATTACAGCAGGATTAAAATGAGAATACAAATTTGCAAGTTTCTCATTACCTCTCTCAACTGCAATAGTATATTGAATCAAATCATTTGTCCCTATGCTAAAAAAATCACACTCTTTTGCAAACTCGTCAGCCATTACTGCAGATGACGGAATTTCAACCATAATTCCAACTTCTATATTTTCATTAAATTTTATATTTTTTGTCTTTAACTCTTGTTTTACTTCTTCAATAATTTCTTTTGATTTTCGTAATTCTTCAATTGAAGAAATCATTGGAAGCATTATTGCAACATTTCCATAATTACTTGCTCTTAAAATAGCCCTTAACTGAACTTTAAATAAATCAACATTATCTAGATAAATTCTAATTGCTCTATAGCCTAAAAATGGATTTTCTTCTTTTGGCAGTTTCATATATTTTAAGTCTTTATCTCCACCAATATCTAGCGTTCTTATAACAAGTCTTTTATTTTCTAAACTTTCAGCAATCATTTTGTATGCCTCAAATTGTTCTTCTTCTGATGGAAAATCTTTTGCATCCATATACAAAAACTCACTTCTTAAAAGTCCTACACCCTCTGCTGTATTATCAATTACAATTTGAATGTCTTGTGGACCACCTATATTTGCTAAAAGTTCAACCTGATGTCCATCTTTTGTTATTGCTTTTTCATTTTTATATTTTTCTAATTCTTGTTTTTCTTGTTTTATATTCTCTTGATTTTCTGTTAATTCTTTGATTTTCTCTTGTGTTGGGTTTAAAAATATTTCTCCTGTCGCTCCATTTAATGCAATAAAATCATTTTCTTTTATATTTTCAAAAATATGTTTTATACCAACAATTGCAGGTATTTCATTAGTTCTTGCAATTATAGCCATATGAGAATTAACACCACCAATTTCTGTAATAATTCCAGAAATGTTTTTCAAGTTCATTTTTGCAGTATCTGATGTTGATAATTCTTTTGCAACAAGTATTGTATTTTCAGGTAATTTTGATAAATCAATTTCTTCTATTTTTAATAATTTTGCTAATATTCTTTTTTTCATATCCTCTATATCTCTGCTTCGTGCAGCCATATATGGGTCATCCATTTCTTCAAATGTTTTTATTATTTGATTTAGCCCATTTTCTACTGCATATGCACTATTACATTTTTCTTGTTCAATTATTTTGATAGTTTCTTGAATTAAACTGGGGTCTTGCAATATCATTAAATATGCTTGCATTATTTCTTTTTCTGTTCCATCTATATTCTTGATTAATTTTTCTATTTCACTTTCTACTTCTTTTACTGCATCATATATTTGTTGCTTTTCTGCTGAAATATCTTCAATTTTTTGTTTTTCTATTTTTAATTCATTTTCTTTTAAAATTACTGCCTTTCCAAGTCCTATTCCCTCAGAAATACCTTTTCCAACAAGCATACAATTACCTTCTTTCTTACATTTTTTATACTTAGAATCTATAAATATATTTAATGTTAATATTCACAATACTATAAAATATATATTTGAAATTAATCATTAATTTCATTTTAAATAATTTATAAATTGTGAATAAAAACTATTTAATAATTTATATATTCTTCTCTAAAAAATTCTTAACATCCTCTAATGCTACATCTTCATTTTCTCCATCACAAATAATTTCCAACTCCGTCTTATACTTTATACCAGCAGACATAATCATAAGAGGTGACCTTGCTTCAATCAACTTACCATTAACAATTAGATTAATAGTACATTTATACTTCATAGCAAGTTTTGCAAGTTCAGTTGCAGGTCTTGCATGAAGACCTGTCTCATTTTCAATAACAACATTTGCTTTTTTCAACTTTTATCCTCCTTAATTTGATAATCCAATTGAAAATTAATTATTATTTTTCAATCGGATCCTCCCAAACATTTTTCTTCCAAACAACCATAATACCCATAGCCACAAATGAACCAGCAGCAAGAGCAACAACATACCAAGGCCAATTACCAATTAAAGGCAATACAAATATTCCACCATGAGGGGCCATTAAAGTACAGTTAAATGCCATTGATAATGCACCAGAAACAGCAGAACCAATTACGCAAGAAACCAAAACACGAAGTGGGTCTGATGATGCAAAAGGTATTGCTCCCTCTGATATAAACGATAGTCCCATAACATAATTTAATAAACCTGCTTGTCTTTCCTTTTTAGGTAATTTTTTAGGGAAGAATGTTGCTAAAAGTGCTATTGCAAGTGGTGCAACCATTCCACCAATCATAACTGCAGCCATTATTTCATAATGACCTTCTGCTAACATTCCTGTTCCAAATGTATATGCCGCTTTGTTTACAGGTCCACCTAAGTCAACAGACATCATACCTGCAAGAATTGCTCCTAAAATAACTTTGTTAACTTCACTCATTGATGATAAGAAATTATTTAAACCTGTATTTATCGCTGATACAAATGGATTTATCAATAACATTATTAACCCAATTAGCAATACACCTGCAACCGGATAAATCAAAATTGTTCTTATTCCTTCTAAACTCTTTGGCATAAAACTAAATAATTTTTTCAAAAATAATACTACATATCCACCTATAAAACCTGCAAGCAATGCTCCTAAAAATCCTGAACTTACTAACACTTCTTCCGGATTTCCAAGTGATGTAAATGTTGTTCCCGCTTTACTTATTGCACCACCAACAAATCCCACAACAAGTCCTGGTCTATCTGCAATACTCATTGCTATATATCCTGATAAAATTACTAGCATAAAATCAAATGCCATTCCACCTATTGTTTTAAAAAATGCTGCAACTGGTGTATTCATACCAAAATTTGATGGATCAATTGAATAGTCATCTAATAAAAACGCTATTGCAATTAAGATTCCTCCACCAACAACAAATGGTAACATATGTGTTACACCATTCATTAAATGATTGTATATCTTTCCTTTTGGCTTTTCCATTTCTATATTTTCTCTTTTATTTCCTTGATGATGATAAACTGGGATTTCATTTTCTGAATTTAATGCTTTTTCTATCAATTCTTTGGGTTTGTGAATTCCCTCTGATACACCTGTTTTTAAAATTCTTTTGCCATCAAATCTTGATAAATCAACTTTTACATCTGCTGCTATGATTATTGCCTTTGCATTTTTGATTTCTTCATCTGTAAGTTTGTTTTTTGTTCCTGATTGTCCTTGTGTTTCTATCTTTATTGGATGTCCTAATTCTTTTCCCATTTGTTCCAAACTTTCTGCAGCCATGTACGTATGTGCTATTCCTGTTGGGCATGCAGTGATTCCTAATAATTCATAATTATTCTTAGATTTATTCATTGATTTGTTTTCATCACTTTTTGATTTGTTGTTTTCATTTAAATTATCATTTGCATTATTTGATGTTTCTTCATTTATTTTTTGTTCATCTGCTTCATCTATTATTTTTAAAAATTCTTCTTTTGATTTTGCATTTAACAATTTATTTCTAAAATTTTCATTCATTAATAATGTAGATAATCTGCTTAAAACATCAAGATGTAAATTATTCTTGCTATTTGGAGCAGCAATTAAAAATAACAATTTTACAGGTTTGCCGTCTAATGCATCAAATTCTACTCCATCTGGTATTACCATTGCAACTAATCCTGGTTCAGAAATAACCCCACCTTTTCCATGTGGTATTGCTATCCCTTCCCCAACTCCTGTTGAGCCTTCTTCTTCTCTTTTCATGACTAATCTTAAGTATTCTTGTTTATTATTTATATTTCCGTTTTTTTCCATAAGTTCTACCGCTTGTTCTATTACGTCTTTTTTGTTTGATGCTTTTACATTTAAGTCTATGGATTCTTTTGTAAGTAAATCTGTAATTTTCATTTTTCATTTCCTCCTAAAGGTAATTTATTTAAATTTATTTAAAACCTCTTCTATTTTCTCCTTAGTTGCCAAAAACAATGTATTTGTTGTTGCGGTTGCTGCCGCCACTCCCATTTGAAATGATTTTTCATAATTATTATACATTTCATGTCCTGCCAAGAAACCTGCAATCATGGAATCACCTGCTCCAACAGTATTAATAGCGTTTTTTGTATTTAATGCTTTCATTTTGTATGAATATCCATTTTCGTCTAAAAGTACTGCTCCATCACTTCCCAATGATACAATAACATTTTGTGCTCCTTTTGCTTGTAATTGTTCTGCATATTCAAGTGCTTCATCTTGACTTGATATTTTTATACCGAAAATTTCCTCTAGTTCTTGTTGATTTGGTTTTATTAAATATGGTTTATATTTCAATGTTTTAAGTAATAATTCACCTGTTGAATCAACAACTATTTTGATATTTTTGTTTTCTAGTCTTTGGCAAATTTTTTCATAAATATTGCTAGATACGCCATTTGGTACACTTCCTGACAATACTAAAGTATCTTTGTTTTTTATTATTTCCAATTTTTTATATAATAATTCAAGATATTTTGAATCAATATGTGGTCCTTTTGCATTTACTGCCGTTTCTTCTTTTTCTATATTTCCATTTTTTCCTTTATTTTCTTCTAATATTTTTACATTTATTCTTGAATTGTTGTTTTCTATTTTTATAAAATCTGTTTTCACTCCATATTTTTTCACTTGTTCTTCTATCTCTTTTCCAACAAATCCTGCTATAAATCCCATTGCCGTTGCCTCTTGTCCTAATGTTTTTAGTACTATTGATACATTTATCCCTTTTCCTCCTGGAAATATATATTCTTCTTTGCTTTTATTTATTTTTCCAGGTTTAAAATCTTCTGTTTTTATTACATAGTCTAGTGCTGGATTGAATGTTATTGTATATATCATGATTTTTCCCCCTTATACAATATACAATTTTTTCCTTTATTTAAATATTTCCAAAAATAAAAAGAATATTCACAATTGAATATTCTTTTTATTTTAATTTTGAATTTCTTAATCAATCAAATCTTAATTGAGTTAGCCAATTTTATAGCACATTTTATTTGAGTTTCAAGCTCCATTTTAGTAATATCTTCTTCTTTATTCACTAAAGTAATTTTATATTCTCCCAATTCCTCAGTATACTCTAAAATAATTTTTCCATTTTTATATATCCAGTTAATTGGTGAAAATGATTTTATTGTTATAGATTCATTATTTTCTTCGACATTCACTTCTTTGTGTTTAAATTTATTTGTTTCAAATATACTAAATTTTATTTTAGAGTCTCCAATAACTTTATACTGTTCAACTCTTACACTAACATTTCTCATATTTTCAGTTGATAAACAACTAAAAATATTTTTGATTTCATTATACACAATTTCCATGACAGTGTCTTCGTTGGCCATTAAAATTTTATCTTCAATATTATGTATATTTTTCATTAATACTGATATAGCCCTTGTTTGGTAGATACTTATAGAAGCATCATACACTGTAAAAGTTATTTTACTGTTTTCTCCTATGTTAGTTGTTTCCTCTATTTTGTAATCACCATATTTATATGTAAACACCCGTCCATGCCGAACTTTTTTGAATTCTTCACTCAAAATACCATCTTTCATATATGAAGGAGTTGTTTTTCTTCCAATTATATAAGTTTTTATTTGATCTTGTATTGTGAGTATAATACATAAATTAACTCCTTCAACTAATTGAAGCTTTATACTTTGATTTTCATTTGCAAATACCTTTCTTTTTTTTATATCAATATTTAAATTTGGATCAACTTCATCTTCAATTTCTTTTACAAATTCAGTTGACGTCTTTATTGAATCAACAATAAACTTTTTTAAATTATAGATATTCCATCCATATTTTCTTATAACCTCTGTAACTTCTTGTTTTATGGCATCACTAAAGGTTATTTCATATACAGGTTCAGGTATTTCGAATTTTTTCTTACTAAATTTGTCTTTTATCCTCCTTATTATCCGTGCTAAAAAATTCTTTAATTTCATATTACCTCCTTAGTAGTTACTAATACGAAGTATCGCAACTAGCGCTTATTTTTGCTCCCAACGCTTGGGATAGAATAATATTATTATACTTCATTTTACATAATTTTGCAACATCAAATTTAATCATTTCAAATATATTGAGAAAAATTTCTGGGACCTCTACCTAAAAGTATGCCTATTTTTGCCACTTTTTTGCGCTTTTCCCAAAAATGCAAAAATCGTTGTGTTCCTTTATTTTTAAAGTTTACAACGATTTTCTATTTTAAACTGGTACCGATGGTGGGACTCGAACCCACATGGTTTCCCGCACGATTTTGAGTCGTGTGCGTCTACCAATTCCGCCACATCGGCATTACTATTTACTACCTACCTATATTACCATATTTTAAAATAAAAGTCCAGAAAAAACAATAAAAAAATCAAAAAAATCCAAGGCTTGCAAATTATGTAAATTAGGTGTATAATAGGAACTAGGCTTACACATATAGTATTGTCAAATGACAAAATTAAATTAAGGGGGATTAACAACTATCTGTGTTAAAATCAGTATAAATTACATTTTAAGGAGGAAAAACAAAATGAGAAATACTGAAAGAAAAAAAATTGAAGTAGCCCAAAATGGAAATCAAGTATGGGGCCATATTACACTTAATAACTTAGCCATTCCAGAATCAATGCGGATAACAATAAATGGAGATACAATAAAACCATCTTCTTTTGATATCTATGGTTCTCCCAATTTTTCAAAAGAACTTGCACTTTACTATGACTGGAAAGAACAAGAAATCCGTAGAAAAAAAGGAAAGGAAAACTTTGTTTTAAAAGCTGAAGTAACATATGAGCCAAGAATTTTTGATATACCTAAAGAAAGTTTTGACTCAAAAGAAGGCATTTTAAAAGCTCTAGAAAATCTACATACATTTACTCAAATGTTAGACAACCGCAAAATTTTTAAGGACAAAAGTCATGATAAACTAAATGAATTTATAGTTTTTGGTAAATACAAATTAGATAAAGAAGGAAATGTTTGGCTTAGAAATTCAAATGTTGATTCTTCAATTATAATTCCAAATGTTTTACCTATATCACAATTTGAGAAAATGATTGCTTCTTCTGGTAAACCAGAACCAAGTTATACTATAGCTTTTTACCTTCCAAGAGCTGGCTATGTTTGTCCTTGTTGTGGAAGAAAATTTATAAAAGAAGATATCCAACATTCATCTTTTGAACTTTTAAATGATAAAATTGTCCATATTAATTGTTTTAACAAATATAATGAACAAAAAGAAATCCATTTTTTCTGTTCTTTAGTAGATAAAATCTACCAAAAACCAGAATTTGAAATAACAAAAAAAGGTGGACACAATATTTTTATCTTCCATACAGAAGATGGTGACATACAACTTTTCAAAGAAAAGGGTATGATCTCAATTGAGTATCTCGATTATATAGATACATATGAAATATGTGAAACAAACAGTGAAACAACGGCTTATAATTATTTACACAAAACACATAAATTATTAGCAAAATAAATCCCCCATAACAATTATGGCATTGAATCTTGTTCATTGCCTAAAAAATGAGTAGAAAATTCTCAAAATTTTCTACTCATTTTTTTGTTCTTCACTAACCGCTTTTTCTAAATCTTCTAATTCAACAACTTCATAATCAAAAACAGTAACACTTCTAACAACAAAAACTGAAAAATCATCATTGCTATCTTCAAAACTTGCAACATTAAAATTCTTTTTATCTAACAATTTTAAATGCAACTTAGACGTATCAACAATCATTTTAGTTGATAAATCCATTCCAACAGGCAACGTCTTGTTTTGATTATCATAAAAAATTATATTTGAAAAAGCAATACCTTTACTTCCCTCTTTAATATGTATTTTATATAAATTAATTTTATCTCCGTCAACTCTCACTGCCTCTTGCATTTCCTTTTCCGGGTTGATATTGAAAACATTAATTTCCTTATTATTCAATAGTTCCCCGTTAATCGCTTTATATACTGGTAAAGATTCCGGAATGATTCCTTTATCTAGTGCCTTTGTGATATTTTGTGCAATTGATTGCAAAACTAATTTGAAGCCAATTTGTTTTGTATTTTTGTTAACTTCCAAAATATTGAACTTATCTTTTGGTAATTCTCTATGTCTTTTATTGTTTATCTTTCTAACTTTTGTTGTATCTTGAATAATGTTTCCAAAAATATCATATTCTTCTTCATTTAAAGATTTTAGTTCTTTTGCTTCTGCTTTTAAGTCCTTTAGCGCTTTTTCTATTTCTTCTGGCATTATATTATTGGTCTTTATTTTATTTAAAGTATTTATCAAATTAGTTGTTGCAATAAATACGCTATCTGTATCTTCTCTATCAAGATTTCTTCTTTGCATTTTATCAATTTTTTTGCCAAATTCTTCTAAATCTTCTTCATAATTAAATGTTTTTTCTATTTTCTTTATTACATTTACTTCTTCCTGCTCGCCCTCTGGAAGTACTTCCATTTCGTCTTTATTGCTATATTTCCAGAATTCAAATATACTCTTTTTATGGCTATCTATTTCTTCAATATATTTTGAAGCATTTTCTATTTTTTTTGCCATATTTTTTGTTTTTAATTTTAAAGCATTTATATCCATTAAAAGATTTTTCATTTGATTTTCTAGTTCTTCTAGTTCTTTGTAACTCGTTATTAATTCTTCTAATGTATATATCTTTTTAATTGGAATTCTTTTCTTTTCTTTTTTTACAGTTTCTGCTACTTGTATTTTTTCTGTTTGTATATTTTCTTCTGTTATATTGTCTTCAACCTCTTCATTTTTTATGCCTTTATTACTCTTTTTACTATATTTAAAGTAATATTTGACTTTTCCAAAAAATGATTTTTTGCATTCTAAGAATGTTGATATTTGTTTTTCTTTTGCTAAATATTCAATTTCTTGTGTTGCTGCTAATTCTTGTAATTTTTTTATTCTTTTATTAAATGCACGAATTTTGCTTTTTAGTTCTTTTCTTCTTTTTAGTCCTATTTTATATTGTTCTCTTATAAACTCTACCATATGTTTATATTCAATCTTTTGTCCATCTAGGTAAAATTCTAATTTTCCTGTTTTATCTATATTTGTATCAAATTTATAGTAATCAGGGATTTCAGTTTGCAATATAAATAGTGCTTTTAACAATTTATAAAATTCATTTGCCTCTTTTTCATCTTCTAATAGAATTTTATATGTTGTTTTTATTTTTTCGTATACATTTGTTTCACCTATAATTTGAACTGACATTACATTTTTCTTGTCATATACTTCGTATATTAATGGCCAGTCTTTTGTAAATAGCCATAAATAATTTTCTATATCTTCAAATTCAGATTTTTTTAAAATTTTATTTGAATATTTTACATTACTCACTGGGACAAAGACTTTTCCTACTCTTTTGTTCTCTATTTGTCTTTTTAACAAATAGAAAAATGTTGAATAGTCTGTGTCTTCTGTTGGTACTATCATAAAATATTTGTCTGTATTTTCTGAATAGTAAATTTGCCATAAATAGTTTCCTTGAAATTTTACTTTAAATGGTATTTCTTTACTTAGTTGCATTTGTTCTTTTTCAACTTTTTCTACCTCATTTATATCCATATTTCTTAGCATATTCAAAAAAGTTGTATATTTTATGACATTTTCTTCATTTTTGCTATCTAAATATTCATAAAGCGGTCTAGCCTTTTTGTATTTTTCATCTAAATCTGTTAATCTGTTTGTTGGTGATAATAAGATTTGTATATCTTTTACATCTATGTATCTATATTGTCTATATTGTTTTTCATCGTAAAATCTTGAAACTCTATATTCTAATGGTTCAAATTTCTTAAGATTTTGCGGTATTTTATCTAAGTCTAAACCTAAATATTCAAGTTTTTCTGTTATTCCTTCCACTACTTCTTTCTTTTTTCTAGGCAATTTTCTCTCCTCCATATTTCTATACACGTTTTCGTGTATTTATCTTAAACACTTTTTATTTAATAATTTCATAGAAATTTTTAAATGTATATCCTTGTTGTTGTAAATATTCAATTACTTTTGGTAATGTTTCTACAGTTATGTGTTTTGCCTGTGCATCATGCATTAAAACTACCAAATTATTTTTTCCCTCTGTCGTCTTTTGTAAATTGTCCATTAAATATTCTTCTGTTGGATTTGCCTTTTCTGAGTCTCCAGTTAGAGAATTCCAGTCAATATGTAAAATATTGTTTTGGTCAAGTAGTGTTATTGCCTGTTTTTTTAAATCAGCATATTTTCCACCTACTGAACCTCCTGGAAATCTGAATAGGTGTGAATTATATTCAGGTACATTTATTGTTTTTGCTACAATTTCATTACACTGATTATATTCATTTAAGACCTGTTCTGGTGACTGATATATACTTGAATATTTGTGTGAATATCCATGGTTTGCTATATAATGTCCTTCATTATATATTCTGTTTGTTGTTTCTGGAAATACTTGCACTTGGCTACCTAAAACAAAGAATGTTGCTTTAATATTGTATTGTTTTAGTATGTCTAAAATTTCGTGTGTGTTATTTGATGGTCCATCATCAAATGTTAAATAGGCTGTTTTTTCTTGTGAATGATATATGTTTTTTAGGTTTTCTTTTCCCGCTTCTGTAAGTTGCGGAATTTTAGCCTTTCTTTCTGCTTCTTTTTGCTCTTCTATTTTCTTTTGATTTTGTTCATACTCAGTAATTTGATTTGCAAATTCTTTTACTCTTTTTATTCTTATATTTGTATCTATTAGGTAATAAATTGTTAATGCTAGTGTTAAAATTACAACTATTATTGCAGTTATTGTAAATATCATTCTTTTTTTATCAACATATTTTTTCATGCTATAAATGTTATAGCCTTCAAATTGGTCTTTATTCTTAAATATTCCCATTTAAATTCCTCTTTTATTTTTCGTTTCCTTTTGCTACAATTAACATTTTTCTGTTATTCTAACAATATCAGAAATTTGTTAATATTCTCTATTTTTTCATTGCTTGTTTTATATATTCAATTTCTTCTTCTGCATTTAATCTCATAAATATAGGCTCACCTTTTTCAATTACTTTTGCATTTTTTATTTTGTCATAATCTTTTAGGCTTTCCCATGTTTTCAAAGATTCGTCTGTAATGCCGATTTGTCTTAATATATTTTCAGATGTTTCGTCCATAAATGGTTTTATTAATATTGCTATTTTTCTTAAATTTTCTATTAAATGATACATTGATGATTTTAGTTTTTCTGTGTCTTCCTCTTTTGCTAATTGCCATGGCATTGTTTCGTCAATGTATTTATTTGTTCTTGATACAAGTGCCCAAATTTCTTGAATTGAATTTGCAATTTCAAAGTTTTCAAATAGTTTTTCAAATTTTTCTATTTGCTCTATACATACATTTTCTAAACTTTCATCAACTTCATTTGGTCTTCCATTGTATTCTGGTACTTGTCCATCAAAATATTTATTGACCATTGATACTGTTCTATTTAATAAATTGCTTAAGTCATTACATAAATCAAAATTATATCTTTCAACAAATTCTTCTGGTGAGAATAATCCATCTTGTGATGTTGGCATTTCTCTTAATAGGAAATATTTTGTTGCATCTAATCCATATCTATCAATTAAATCTTCTGGATAAATTACATTTCCTTTTGATTTACTCATTTTTCCGTCTTTCATTGTTATCCAGTTATGAACAAATATTGTTTTTGGTAATGGTAAATCAAGTGCCATCAAGAATATTGGCCAATATATTAAGTGAAATCTTGCTATATCTTTTCCAACGACTTGTACATCTGCTGGCCAGAATTTTTTGAATAGTGTTTCGTCATCTGACATGTATCCTAGTGCTGTAAGGTAGTTTGTTAAAGCATCTACCCATACATATATTACGTGTTTTGGGTCTTTTAATACTTTTATTCCCCAGTCAAATGATGTTCTTGTTACACATAAGTCTTCTAGACCTGGTTTGATAAAGTTGTTTATCATTTCTTGTTTTCTGTATTCTGGTTTGACAAAGTCTGGATGTTCGTCATAGTATTTTAAAAGTCTGTCTGCATATTTTTTCATATTGAAGAAGTATGCTTCTTCTTTCATTGGAACTACTTCTCTTCCACAGTCTGGACATTTTCCATCTACTAATTGTGTTTGTGTAAAGAATGTTTCGCATGGTACACAGTAAAGTCCTTCGTATTCTCCTTTGTAAATGTCTCCTTGTTCCATGAATTTGTCAAATATTTTTTGGACTACTTTTTCGTGTCTTTCGTCTGTTGTTCTTATGAAGTCGTCATATTGTATGTCCATTTTTGCCCATAGTTCTTTTGCCATTGCTGCCATTTTGTCTACATATTGTTGTGGTGTTTCTCCTGATTCTTGTGCTTTTATTTCTATTTTTTGTCCATGTTCGTCTGTTCCTGTTAACATGTAACTTTCTTTTCCTTTTAATTTGTTATATCTTTTTAGTGTGTCTGCTACTACTGTTGAGTATGCTGTTCCTATGTGAAATTTTCCGCTTGGATAGTATATTGGTGTTGTTACATAAAATGTTTTTTTCATATTCTCCTTACCTCTTTCCTTACTTTTGAGATGCTTTCTTTTTTGTTTTGCTTTTCCCATATTTCTCTTATTTTTTCTTACTTATGTTATCACATTTTTGGTTATTTGTCTAGGAATATGTTTATCTTTTCAAATAATATTTTATAATTTCGTTACAGTATATTTGTCTTGAGCATTTAAACAACATATTTTTACATTTTTTATTTTTCTCTTGTAGCCTCCTCTTCATTATGATATAATCTACTAAATTATAAAAATCGACATTTGAAAGGACTGATAAAAATGAAAAACTTTTTCATAATCTTAGCAATGAAAATACTAAATTTAATACTAAAAATATGTCATAAAAATGGAGGAAACTTTTTAGGAAAAATTGCATACGACTGGAATCCAGAAATATTCAAATACTTTAAAGTCAACTGTCCAGTAATTGCAGTATCTGCCACAAATGGAAAAACAATGACAAATAACTGCATAGGTTACACTTTAAAAACTGCAGGAAATAAAGTTGTAAGTAACGTTGAAGGTAACAATATGGAAACTGGTATACTTTCAACTATATTAAAAAATTGTACTCTAACTGGAAAAATCAACGCAGATTACTTAGTTTTTGAAGTTGACGAAAGCTACATCCCTGTTGTTTTTAAAGATTTCAGATTAGATACATTAGTAATTCTAAACTTTTTCCGTGACCAATTAGATAGAAATGGTGAAGTTGAATCTTTAATTTTAAGAATAAATGAATTTTTGAAAACTTATAATGGAAATTTAATTTTAAATAATGATGACCCAAATGTTGCCAGACTTGGACAAGCTAATCCAAATAATAAAAATATTTATTATTTTAGTGTTGATAAATATCAATTTGCAACAGAACACATTAAAGAAGCCGGTGAAGGCAAGTTCTGTCCTTTCTGTAAAACAAGATTAGAATATGAATATTATCAATATTCACATGTTGGAAAATTTAAATGTCCAAATTGTAATTTTGGTGATAATAAAATTTATAAATTGGCAACAAATGTAGATTTAAAAAATAGATGTTTTGATATTGATGGAAATACCTACAAAATAAATGGGAATAGCATTTATTTAATTTACAATTACACTGCTGTATATTCAGTTTGCAGTTTATATGATATTTCAATTGATGTTGTAAAAAAGGCATTTTCAACTTTTGCTTTGAATAATGGTCGTTTGGAAGAAATTACAATATATGGTGTTCCTACTATAATTAATTTAGCAAAAAATCCAACTGGAAGCAATGTTAGTTTACGTATTTTGAATGAAGACGATTCGGAAAAAGAATTACTTTTTGTATTGAATGACAACATTGCCGATGGCTTTGATGTTTCTTGGATTTGGGATATCAATTTTAATAATTTGAATAATGTTACTAGAATTATTACTTCTGGAACTCGTGCTTATGATATTGCTATCAGAATTAAGACAAGTGGCTTCCCTGCTGAAAAAATCGAACCATATTTGAATTTAGAAGATGCTATTAAGGCTTTTTATAAAACTGATGTTAAAAAATATGTTATTGCAAATTATACATCTTTGCAACCTACTAGACATGAGTTGAAAAAATTTGATGAGATGAATAAAAATAATGACGTAACTGATGTTGAACCTAGTGATATTTCTAAAGTTGAAAATACTGAATTGTGTGCAAAAGAAAATGTCCAAAATGTTGATACTCTTGATATATTACAAGCACAAAATAATGAAGAAAAATCAATAAAAATTTTATATTTATACCCTGATATGTTGGAACTTTATGGAGATTATGGAAATATACAAGTTTTAAAATATAGAATTGAATCTCGCGGATACAAAGCAATTATTGATAGATATTCTATTGGTGATGCTGCTCCAAACTTTAATGATTATGACATTGTGTTTGCCGGTGGTGGTGCAGATAATGAGCAAAGTATTTTAGCCAAAGATTTAGTTCAATATAAAGATAATATTAAAGAAGCCGTAAAAAATGGTGTATTCTTCCTACTTATATGTGGTGCTTATCAATTATTTGGTAAATACTACAAAGGTGTTGAGGGTAACATTATTCCTGGTCTTGAAGTTTTTGATTACTATACGGTTGCTAATCCTGATAGAAAGAAAAGGTGTATTGGAAATATTGTCATAGATACCACACTTGACGCAAATATTAACATTAAAAAATCTGCCAATTCTAATGATGATAGTTCTAATATTATTGAAAATTTAAATTTAAAAACAAAGGTTATTGGTTTTGAAAATCATGGTGGTCAAACTTTTGATATTTCTAATTCTTTTGGTAATGTTTTGTTTGGAAATGGTAATAAATTTGGTGATTCTGAAGAAGGATTTTTTGAAAATAACGTTATTGCAACTTATTTACATGGTCCACTTCTTTCTAAGAATCCTGAACTTTGTGATTATATTATCAAATATTGCTTAGATAGAAAATATAATGAAAATATTGAATTAGAACCTTTAAATGATAAATTTGAAAATTTGTGTAGAGAACAATTATTAAATAGATTTTTAATTAACTAGCTCAAAAACACAAGGCCTCCAAAAAATGGAAGCCTTGTATTTTTGTTTTCTTATCTGTATACACTATCGCCAATTTTGGACAAAGGATATCTTGTACCGTCTTCAAGGTAGAACCATAAATCATTTTTACCTTTTTTCTTTATCCATTTTATTTCTGTTACCCGTACTCGAAAAATATTTTCATTTATTTTCTTGTAAAGGTAATCATTTTTGCCTTTAGGCAAACTTTTTATCGTTCTCTCTGCATCTTCTTTCTTTTTAAAAAATAGCCTATTTATTTTGTTGTAATCATATTCCCTGTACTCACTGTAATCGGTAAATACAGTTATTTTTTTGTTTTCTTCTTTTTGTTTTACTACCCATGCCTCGCAAACTGTCAGCATGTTCTCTACGTTTTCTATAATATAAATTGGCTCCTTTTTGTTAAATTTATAGAAAAAAAGTTTCTTTCCAATTTCCATTATAGAAACACACCGTCCTATTTCAGGCAAAACTATGCCTACGTCATAGTTTAAACCTTCTATAATATTTCTGGTTCCCCCTATCATGTATTTTGAAACTTCTCCTCTACTATCTAATAAGAAAGTATACTGATTAGATAGTTTATCATTTAATTTCTGCACTTGTATTTGTGCTTCTACTTTGCTATCAAAAAAAACTTTTCCGAATTGTTCACAGCCTAATCTTAGATTAATAATCTTTGATTCAATTTCAATTCTTTTGTTTTTTTTGTCAACCTTGTTTATCCGCATTTCTCTTGTTTCGAATTCATCCTCCTTTGCTGATATTATCCATATTTGTTGTCCTTTTTTTACTGTCATAAGAAAACCTCCTTAAAACCATGTATTTACATTTACATAATTATTATACACCTTTTTATGGTAAAAAGCAATAGATTCCAATCTTTTATGCATTTACTTTATATGAAAAAAATTATAATCAAAGTTCTATATAATAAAATTTACAACATTCCCACTTTTCAAACTTTCTTTCACATCCAAAATTCTTTGATTTGAAGAGCCTCTAAACTGAAGTTTTAAATCCTTTTTATCCTCTTCAAACTTACCATCAACAATAACATCAATATATTTTAATAATTCTCTTGTTGTTTCACTTTTTTGAACCATTTTTCCCATAACATCTTTTTCAAAATCAAATCCGGTATAACACCAAATATTTTTATCCGGAAATTTTTTCTTTATATCTTTAACCAATGGAAGTAACCCCTCTTGATTTTTAGGCTCAAGAGGTTCTCCACCTAAAAGTGAAAGCCCCTCTATATAATCATGGTCCATATATTCAATTATTTTTTGTTCTTCTTTTTCTGTGAATTTATCACCATAATTAAAGTCCCAAGCACATTGGTTAAAGCATCCTTTGCAATGGTGATTACATCCACTTACAAATAGTGAAACTCTTACTCCCTCACCATTTGCAACATCTATTTTCTTTATATCTGCATAATTCATAATTTCTTCCTCAAGAGGGGAAAGGGGGACGTTCCTTTTCCCTTTTCCCTTTTTCCTTTTTTCTTTTCCCTCCTTCTTTCTATTTACATATGTAAAACTCTTTGCTTAATTTCCCTAGTTTTTCCTGCATTCCAGAAATTCTCGCCTAAATATCCACAAGTACGTCTTACAACATTCATTTTACTATGGTCTTTATTACCACAATTTGGGCATTCCCATTCATTATTATCATTTATGATGATTTCACCATCAAAACCACAAACTTGGCAATAATCTGATTTTGTATTAAACTCAGCATATTGAATATTGTCATAAATAAATTTAACTGCTGTTTCCAATGCAATTAAATTGTGTTGCATATTTGGTATTTCAACATATGAAATTGCTCCACCTGAAGATATTTTTTGAAATTCACTTTCAAATTTTAATTTTTCAAATGCATCTATTTTTTCTCTTACATCTACATGATATGAATTAGTATAATATCCCTTGTCTGTTACATCTTCAATTGTTCCAAATTGTTCTTTGTCTACACGTGCAAATTTGTAACATAAACTTTCTGCTGGTGTTCCATATAATGCAAATCCGATATTTGTTTCTTTTTTCCATTTGTCTGTTGTTTCACGCAAATGTTTCATAACTTTTAGTGCAAATTCATGTCCCTCTGGCGTTGTATGTGATACCCCTTTCATTAATTTTGTCATTTCATATATTCCGATATATCCAAGTGACATTGTTGAATATCCACCGTATAATAATTTATCTATTTTTTCACCTTTTTGTAGTCTTGCTATTGCTCCATATTGCCAATGAATTGGGCTTATATCTGATAATGTTCCTAATAATGCATAATGTCTACACATCAAAGCTTCTTTACACAATTCTAGTCTTTCATCTAATAATTTCCAGAATTTTTCTTCGTCACCCTCTGCTATTATTGCTACCTGTGGTAAATTAATGCTTACTACACCTTGATTAAATCTTCCTTCAAATTTGTAGTTTCCATTTTCATCTTTCCAAGGTGATAAGAAACTTCTACATCCCATTGGGCTGAATACATTGCCCTCATAATTTTCACGCATTTTCTT
This sequence comes from uncultured Clostridia bacterium, assembly GCA_934162615.1. Taxonomy (GTDB): domain Bacteria; phylum Bacillota; class Clostridia; order TANB77; family CAG-508; genus CAG-269. Next base: position 4,246 of record CAKPJK010000011.1, on the reverse strand, counting down.
TGCAGATATGTAATCTGGATACATTCTTTTTGCTGAACATTTTACAGCGAGTCTTGTTAAATAGTCATATTTTCCGCCTTTTAGACAATTGTGTTCATCTAAAACATACACTAATTTTGGGAATGCTGGTGTAACATAAACTCCTGCTTCATTTTTTACACCTTGAATTCTTTGTTTCAAAATCTCTTCAATTATCATTGCATTTTCTTTTATGTATGGATCATTTTCTTCTAATTGCAAAAATAATGTTACAAAAGGTGTTTGACCATTTGTTGTCATTAAAGTGTTTATTTGATATTGAATTGTTTGAACTCCTGACTCTAACTCGTGTCTTACTCTTGCGTCAACAAGTTCCTCAATTGTACTTCCTGATAATTTTCCTTTATATTTTTCTTCAATTTGTTTTTTATATTTATTGTAACTTTTTCTTAAATATTTTCCTAAATGTTTTAGGCTAACAGATTGTCCACCATATTGATTACTTGCTACTGAAGCAATTATTTGTGTCATTACTATACATGCAACTTGAAAGCTTTTTGGACTTTCTATTAATTTTCCATTCATAACAGTTCCATTGTCTAACATATCACCAATATTGATTAAACAACAATTAAATATTGGTTGAACAAAATAATCTGCATCATGAAAGTGTAACACTCCATTTTGATGTGCTTTTACGATTTTTTCTGGTAATAGTAATCTATTTGTTAAATCTCTTGAAACTTCTCCTGCTATATAGTCCCTTTGTGTTGATGCAAGCATTGTATTTTTATTTGAATTTTCTTCTGCTAATTCTTTATTTTCATTTCTAATTAGCCCTAAAATTGATTCATCTGTTGTATTTGATTTTCTTACTAATGCTCTGTTATAACGATAAACTATGTATTCTTTTGCAAGTTTATGTTTCCCCATGTCCATCAATTTTTCTTCTATTATGTCTTGAACATCTTCAACTAATATTCTTCTTTTTCCAAGTCCTTCTATATAATCTATTATTTCTTTTATTTCTTCTTTTGTTGCTTTTTCTTTACCTGTTACATCTCTATTTGCTTTTTCTATTGCTACTGCTATTTTTTGTCTGTCATAATCTACTATTCTTCCATCTCTTTTTATAATTTTCATTTTTATATTCCTTTCCTCATGTATAAAACATGTTAAAAAAATAAATTTTAAATTTTTTAACATTTAGTGTATTTATTATATATCAAATTTTTTCATTTTCTGTTGCATATATCACAAATTTTGAAATATATTTTTTAACTCGCTATTCTCTAAGATTAAAAAAATATTACATTTTTGTTACAATAAAAAAGTTGCAATTGCAACTTTTCTATTGTATAATGTGTATACAAGATTTTACTATTAAGTTCTTAAAATATTTTACCAAAGATTGAGAAATTATAACAATATATAAATATTGAGGTGAATATAATGGAATATATCCAGAACATAAACATATTTTTAAAAGACTTTGCAAAAACATGCAAAAATGTACAAAAAAAAACATTCAAAAAAAACCAAACAATAACAACATATATACAAAAAAGAAATCAAATCTGTATTCTTCTAAATGGTGAAGCAGATTTAGTTAGATATGATATGAATGGAGATAAATCAATTATTGAACATTTTACAAAAAACGATATCTTTGGTGAAGCATTATACATTGTAACAACAAACAATGAACTTTCTGTAGAAGCAAAAAAAAGTTGTGAAGTTCTTCTTTTCAATTATAATAATATTCATCAAAAGTGTAGAAATAACTGCAAATTTCATCAAACATTAACAGAAAACTTTTCTAGTTTAATCTTAAACAAAGTCATGGATTTAAATACAAGAGTAGAAATTTTAACAAAACGTTCTATTCGTGAAAAATTACGCGGATATTTTAATATTTTATCTACCAGAAATTTGAGTAAAACATTTACCCTTCCTTTTTCTTTAACTGATTTAGCTGATTATCTTAGTGTTGACAGAAGTGCAATGATGCGCGAAATCAAAGCGCTAAAAGACGAAGGATTCATTAAAAAAACCGGAAATAAAATTACTCTTTTATATAAATAAACTGTGCTTTTCTCTTTCGAGAATTGCACAGTTTTATTGTTTATATTTTAATATCTAGAAAAGTTTTCTGAATATAATGCCTTCCAACCTTGTGATGAAACTTTTCCTGTATCAGATTTTTGAGAATCTGTTCTTCTATAATATAATTTTCCTTTCCCTGAATATATTGCCCAATTTTTACCACTAAAGTTTCCCCCGTTAATATACACTGTTGCAGTATCATTCCAGAATCCATTATACTTATTCCCTCTAAATGTTCCACCTGTTACCGTTACTTTTCCAGAATTTATAGCAAATCCAGAAAGTCCTCCAGTTATTGAACCACCTGAAATTTCAACAGTACCAGCCTTTACTGTAAATGCATCTACTTCTGTCGTTGTTGTAAATGTTCCGCCTTTTATATAAATATTACCAGCCTTACTATAAAAAGCATGTGCTCCAACACCTTTAAATGTTCCAGCAGTTACTATTACTTCTCCGCCATCACTTCCTATTGCTCCAACACTTCCTGAAGTAAATGTTCCTCCACTTATCTTTAACGTTCCAGATGTTGTTCCTGAATATGCCCCAGAATGTCCACCCGAAAATGTTCCATTAGAAATATTAACAGTTCCTGTTTTAGCTAAAACACCATCATATTGTGAACCATAAAATGTTCCACCTTTTATTGTTGTTGTTCCTTTATAATTTATTACTCCTTGATAATATCCCTTATATGTTCCACTATTTATCGTAGCTGTTCCATTATTTTCAATTCCATGCTCATATTTTTGTTCTGAGCCATTTACAGTTCCTCCAGATAGTATTAAAGTTCCATTATTTTTTATCTTCCCAGTTATCGTTTTGCCATTTAGATCTAATGTGATATTTTTTCCACTTGCTATTTCCACTATTTCTGTTGTATTATTCACTAATTTTACAGTTCCAGAACTAGAAATTGAATTAACTGCATTCTGAGCACTCGTATAATATGTACTGCCCACCTGTGCAACTGCCGCCTTCGTTGTAAATGATGTCGTACTTGTATTAGAATTACCCGCTACATCATAGACTGTTATTTTTGCATAATACTTTGTATTTGGACTTAATTCATTTATAGAAATTGATTTACTTACATCTCCCTTTACACCAGCAGTTGATCCATTTTTATTAGTATATGTACTTGTTGAACTTTTTCCATAACTTGTGCTAGTTCCCCATTGCCAAACTATTGTTGAAAGTCCACTATTAGTATCATTTACTGTTGTTGATAATGTACTCGTTGAAGCTATCGTTGTTGATGGTGTTCCTGAAAATTTACTAATACCTATATTGTTTTTATCTATATTATTTATATTTAATGTTCCGGCTCCCCCAATGTTTGTTCCATCTGTATATAAATAATTTATTTTACAATTGCTACTTACTTCAAATGCAGCTGAATATTTTGTGCTTGATTTTGTTGGTGCACTTCCATCTTTTGTATATACTGTTGTAAATCCACTTTTTGTTGGCAAAGTAACTTTTACGTTTCCATTTGTCCATGTTGTTGGCGAATATGTTGCTCCAGTAGCCGATGTTATTGCTTCCGTTGTTGCATTGGCTGTTCCAACTGTTGTATTTCCTGCATTATCTTCTGCCTCAACCTTTATAGTATATTCTTTTGTCTGACTCAATCCTTCAAATTTGTATATAGGACTTGATTGTTGTTTTGTGTATGTATTTCCCCCATCTATGCTAAATCTATATCCTTTTATTCCACTTGATGCATTGTCTTCCGTTTTTTCTGCATCTGTTGTTGTTCCATTTACTGTTATACTATTTGTTGTCTTTGTTGTTATTTGTGGTGTAAAATTCACTGGTGCCAATTTATCTATGTTTGTTACTGTATATCCTGCTGATGATTTTCCATAATTTGTTCCATCTGATAAAATTACATACATTCTTCCATTTTTACTAAATGTTTGATTATCTGTAATATCCCATTTTTTTCCATCAGTGCTTGTTGTTAAGTAATAATCCCCAATATCAATATTAACTTTTGCTGTTACTGTTACATCTTTATTAGTCATTGTACTTGGTTCTGCTGAAAAAGATATATCTTTTTCCTTTAATCCCAAAACTTCTCCTGTTGTTTGTTCACAAGTTACTTCTGCCTTTTTTTTATTTTTTGCCACTGCTACAACTTTTATGCTATATTTTA
>CAKPJK010000010.1 GCA_934162615.1 uncultured Clostridia bacterium | reverse complement strand
GCAAATGATGGAATGCAAGAAATACATGCATTTATTCCATTATCAGAAATGTTTGGTTATGCAACAGACTTACGTTCTAAAACTCAAGGTAGAGGTTCATACTCTATGGAACCTTCTCATTATGAAGAAGTTCCAAAATCAGTTCTTGAAGCAATCGTAGCTTCTAGAAAGAAAGCTGAGTAAAATTAATCTAAAATCAGCATCTTGCACATTTTGTTATTTACTGAAAACTTCGATGTACACACGTACACCTTCAGCTTTCAGTAAATATCCAAAATGCATAATATACTAATTTTATATTAATTTGAATTATAAATAAAATAGTACTTGCTTTTTTTGTGAAAATGTTGTAAAATGCAAGTGCAATAAATAATTTACGTTATTAAATTTTAAAATAAAGTAGCTACGTTCAAAAGAACGGCTAACTAAAATAAGGAGGATTTTAAAATGGCAAAAGCAAAATTTGAAAGAAACAAACCACACGTTAACATCGGTACAATCGGACACGTTGACCATGGTAAAACAACAACAACAGCAGCTATTACAAAATATTTATCATTATTAGGAAAAGCTAAATTCGAAGCTTACGATCAAATTGACGGAGCTCCAGAAGAAAAAGCAAGAGGAATCACAATCAACACAGCACACGTTGAATATGAAACAGAAAACAGACACTATGCACACGTTGACTGCCCAGGACATGCTGACTACGTTAAAAACATGATTACAGGTGCTGCTCAAATGGATGGTGCTATATTAGTTGTATCTGCAGCTGATGGACCAATGCCTCAAACAAGAGAACACATCTTATTAGCTAGACAAGTTGGTGTTAAATACATCGTTGTTTACTTAAATAAATGTGATATGGTTGATGACCCAGAATTATTAGAATTAGTTGAAATGGAAGTTAGAGACTTATTATCAGAATATGGTTTCCCAGGAGATGATATTCCAGTAATAAAAGGTTCTTCATTAGCAGTTCTAGAAAGCACATCAACAAATCCAGATGATGAAGTTTACAAACCAATGAAAGAATTAATGGAAGCAGTTGATAGCTATATCCCAACACCAGAAAGACCAATCGATCAACCATTCTTAATGCCAGTTGAAGACGTATTCACAATCACAGGTCGTGGTACAGTTGCTACAGGTAGAGTAGAAAGAGGAGAAGTTAAACTTCAAGACGAAGTTGAAATTATCGGTTTAACAACAGAAAGAAGAAAAACTGTTGTAACAGGTGTTGAAATGTTCAGAAAATTATTAGACCAAGCAGAAGCTGGTGATAACATCGGTGTTCTACTTAGAGGTATTGATAGAAAAGACATCGAAAGAGGTCAAGTTCTATGTAAACCAGGAACAATTCATCCACATACAAAATTCACTTCTGAAGTTTATGTATTAACTAAAGAAGAAGGTGGAAGACATACACCATTCTTTAATGGATACAGACCACAATTCTACTTCAGAACAACAGACGTTACAGGTGTTATCGAATTAGATGCTGGTGTAGAAATGGTTATGCCAGGTGATAATGTTAACATGACAATCGAATTAATCACTCCTATCGCTATCGAAAAAGGATTAAGATTCGCTATTCGTGAAGGTGGTAGAACAGTTGGTTCAGGTGTTGTTGCTGACATCATCGAATAATAAATGTACTAATAGCAAGGGTTACAAAGATTTGTAGCACCTTGCTATTTTCTTTTTTCCCACTTATTTCCCACTTTAGTTTTCATAGGATAGTTTTTTTGTTACTTTTTTAAAAAACTACTTGTAATTTTTATAAAAGAATAATAAAATAGATATATCACAAATAAAATGAAATAAACAAATTTAGGAGGAACTAAAAGTGAAAATAATCTTAGACGCAATGGGTGGAGACAATGCACCAGATGCAAATATAAAAGGTGCAATTAAAGCGGTAAATAAAGTAAAGGCTGAAATTATATTAGTAGGAAAAGAAGAAGTAATTAGAAGCAAAATAAAAGAATTTTATGGAAAAGAAATGGAAGAAATTTCAGATAGATTAAAAATACATAACGCAACAGAAACAATAGAAATGGAAGACCAACCAACAGTTGCGATAAAACACAAAAAAGATTCATCAATGGTAGTTGGATTTAATATGCTAAAACAAGATGAAGGTGATGTATTTATATCTGCAGGAAATTCAGGAGCATTACTTGCAGGAGCAACGCTATTAGTAGGACGAATAAAAGGTATAGACAGACCGGCACTTGCAGGAATATTGCCAGCATATAAAAGTCAGTTATTATTAATGGATTGTGGTTCAAATACAAATTGCAAACCAGTAAATTTATTACAATTTGCACAGATGTCATCAATATATTTAAGAAATACATTTGGAATTGAAAAACCAGCGATAGGACTTTTAAATATAGGAACAGAAGAAACAAAGGGAAATGAACTTGTAAAAGAAAGTTATAGATTATTAAAAGAAAAAGCAGAAGAATTGGATATCAACTTTGTAGGGAATGTAGAAGGTAGAGATGCTTTTTCAGGTAAAATAGATGCTATTGTAACAGATGGATTTACTGGTAATGTATTTTTAAAAACAACTGAAGGCTTAGGAAAATTTGTAAAAAAATCTTTAAAAGAGAGTTTATTAAAAAATATACTATCAAAAATTGCAGCAATACCATCACTTCCGGCAATAAATAGATTTGCAAATACAATGGATTATAAGAGATATGGTGGAGCGTTATTCTTAGGGGTAAAAAAACCTGTTGTTAAAGCACATGGAAGTAGTGATGAAAAATTATTTGAATATACAATTATTCAAGCAGAAAAATTTGTAGAGAATAAAGCAGTAGATAAAATGATAGAAGCATTTAATAAATAATGATTGCTATTATTTTCTAAGAATTTATTATTGGAACTGAACGTTTAGTATAAAATTAAAATAATTTATAAATACACTTGACAAATATCTTAACATATAATATAAAAGTATTATAAAAAAAGATATACATACAAAAGGAAAACTTGAGAGGAGGTGAACTCGAATCATGAGTTCAGAGGAAATTTTAGAAAAAGTAAAAGCTATAATTGTTGAACAATTAGGTGTAGCAGATACTGCTGTAACAATGGAAGCATCTTTTATTGATGATTTAGGAGCTGATTCTTTAGATATAGTTGAATTAGTAATGGCTATAGAAGAAGAATTTGATATAGAAATTCCAGATAGCGATGCAGACATAGTTGTAACAGTTGGAGACGTTGTTGATTATATAAAAGAAAACGTTTAAAACAAATCTGAAAAGTAAAAATTTCAGAAAATTTATAAAATAAAAATGCAATGATAAATTACAAAATTTATTATTGCATTTTTACTATATTGAATTATTATAATCTGTAAAAATTTTGTATGAGAATCTCTTAACAATTATAATGATGTGAATTGTAAAAGAATATTAGAATAGTTTTTTAAAAAATTTAGAAAATAATTATTCCAAGATTTATGTTCTATTTCTGCAGTATTGAATATATAATATTCAAAATTACAATAATCTGTAACATGAACATTTATTGTGCCTAATTTAGAGTTTGTGTGTATTGGTGTTTCAAAATACAAAGGACAATCTATATTAACTGAAATATTATTAATTAAATCTTTTCTAACAGGAATATAACAATTTTCAGTGGAAATAGGGCAGTCTATATTAGGTTTTATACTGAATTCAATTGTTTTAGAAGTAGACTTGCTAAGGATAATTTTATCTAAATTTTTATTTTTCCAATTATCAAAATTTTTATTAATGATATTTTCAATGTTTATAGATTTGAAATTATTAAAAATATAGTTTATTAATTTCACACTATCTTGGGTTCTGAATTTTTTAGTATCTGCACCAAGAACAACACAAATTATATCAATGTTATTTCTCTTGCAAGCAGTTACTAGACATCTGTTAGCACCATTTGTAAAACCAGTTTTAATTCCATAAACTCCATCAAAATTACCAAGGAGTTCATTTGTATTTGTCAACTGTTTTGGTGAGCCATTTATTGTTATAGTATATTCTTTTGTTCCAACAATTTTAGAGAATGTTTTATTATTCATAGCATAGTTAGCAAGTAAGGCTAATTCATATGCGGTAGTATAATGTTTGTCAGAATCTAGTCCATGAGGTGTTTCAAAGTGGGTATTTTTTAGACCTAATTCTAATGCTTTTTTATTCATTTTTTCTGCAAAACCTTCGACATTGCCGACCGGCAATATTCGGCAAGAGCAACTGCAGAATCATTTCCAGAACGCATCATAAGGCCATATAATAAATCTTTTATTGTAATTTTATCACCAGTTTTCAAGCCTAATCTTGAGCCACCTGTTTCAGCAGCTTTTTTTGAAATTTCTACATTTTCATTTAAGTTACAGTTTTCTATAATAATTATTGCGGTCATTATTTTTGTTGTTGATGCCATTTTTCTTTTTTCATTTTCATTTTTACCATATAAGATGATATTTGTATTTCTATCTATAATAACACAAGATCTGGAATTGGTATCTGGAATTTTTATTTCGTTTTGAGGCAATGATGAGGCTTCTTGTATTTCAGTATTAATGTTTAAAGAGTCATAATCTATATCATCACAAAAAGATATTGTGGTAAAACATAAAAGAAAAATATAAAAAAATATAAAAACTTTGTATATAATTTTTTTCATTTGAACCTCCAAATTTTAGAATATACTAATTAAACATATGTATTTTTATGAAAAATATGCAATAGAACAAATCTGAAAAAGTTGGATTTTTTTTTTACTGAATTAAGAAAACACTGAAATCCCTAGTAAAAACACAAAAAATTTATAAACATTTTACATAAATATTGATTTTGTAACAAAAATGTAATATAATTGTAATGTAGGTGTAAAAAAATAATGCATCTTAAAAAAAGACTTTCCGTAAGTAGTTAGAGAGCACAAAAATAAACCAAACAAAATAGCGGAAAAGCCTATTGACTTAACACTTTTAATGACATAAAATAAAGTAAATGTTATTTGTAAAAGGAGATATTTGTTATGAGTAAGAAAAAAATAACTTTGACATTAATAAGCATTGCAATGGCAATTCTTGTTATGATAATTCCAAATGTGGTAAAGGCAAGTTCATCACTTACACCAGCATTATATTTTGGAATAAATGAATACAGAAAGGGGACAACACCAGAAAATATGGGATATGCGATATTTAATCCCTATGCAAATGGTTCATCAACTGATTCAATAGTTGGAACAAAAATCTGGCAAATTGTAAAATATGATAGTAATGCAAGTAGTACATTTGTTACTGGAAATTATTATTGTGTGAGAGCTGGAATAGGCTTTAGTGATACAAGCAAAAAAGCAGAATATACAATTGCATATGATTTTAAAACTGAAAAAGATAAAATAAAAAATTCTGGTAATACGGTTTTAAATAAATTAGTTACTAATGGATATTATAATAATTTATTAGCATTAACTGATCTTGTATATTTAAAAGGAGTCTCAACAGATGTTGAAAAAACAGAATTGTTAAATGCAGCAGGAATATATGATGAAGATTATGATAATCCTTTAACAGATAGTGATATAGAGGCAGTTCAACAGGCAGCAATGTGGTATTTTACAAATCATGATGATTCGTTATTTGATAAAGTATTTAACCAATATGGAGAGGACAAAACATCTTGGCTATTTTATAGAACAGAACAAATGGAACAAGCTGGAAAGGAATATACAAGTTTAAGTGATTATGATTTACATTTTGAAAATAAAAAACAAGTGGGTGCAGGAAAAGATAGACAAGAACAAGCTGTACTATTATATAATTACTTAATATCAAAAGCTAATGAGAATGCGACGGGATATGCAAATGGAACAACACACTCAAATACAAAAGTTACATTGTATGCAAATCCATCAGTACAAAACACTCAACCAATTATATTAATAGAAAGAACACCTGATACAAGAGAATTTGATTTGGCATTAAGAAAATATATCACAAAGATAAATGGAACAGAAGTCGCTGAAACAAGAGTTCCAAATATAGATAAGTCTACCTTAACTTCAGGAACAACAGCTACATATAAGCATAGAAAAGATCCAGTAGCGGTTAATACAAATGATACTGTTACATATAAATTAACAGTATATAATGAAGGTGAAAAAGCAGGTAGAGCAAAAGAAATAATTGATCAATTACCAACAGGTTTAAAATTAAAAACAACAGGAATAGTAACATCAACAAAGGGAAATAGCTATGCTGTTTCATATGATGAATCAACAAATAAAGCAACATTCACAACTGCAGGAACAAATAATTTGGTGGCTTATGATGGAAATACAATAGATTCAGATACAATTGAAATTGAATGTACTGTAACAGCATCTGCAAATACTAAGAATGATATAGTATTAACAAATGTTGCATGGATTTCAAAGGAATATGACGCAGTTGCTAAAGAAGATATAACAAGTGAAAAAGGTAAAGATAGAGATTCTGAACCATCAACAACACCAAGTGTGAATAAAGACAATATGTCTGGTTATACAGGAAATAACAATAAATCTGATTTATCAGATTCAAATAACTATTATAAGGGACAACAAGATGATGATGACTTTGAAAAATTAATAATCAAAAAGCAAAATGAAGGTTTATATAATCTAGTATTAGTAAAACAAGATGCTGATGGTGAACAATTGAACAGTAAAGCAACATTCGTTGTAAATGGTGAAACAAAAGAAGTAACAGGAAGATTAACAATTGCAAAAGATGTGAAAATAACATCTGACAATTTAACACAAAATGATGTTTATACAATTAAAGAAACTGTTGCACCAGACGAATACTGTAAATTTAATGGAACAATTCAAATAACAGTAGAGAAAGTATTAGAAAATAATACATATAAAGTAAAGAATGTAACACGTAAAGTTTTAGATGATAATGGAAAAGATATAACATCACAAAAAGAAAATGATGTAAATGTTGAATTAAATGCAGATGGAAATATCTATGTTTATGTTAAAGACTATCAATTTGACTTAAAATTAGTAAAAAGAATAGTTGAAGTAAATGGAACAAAAGTGCCTGAAAGAATTTTAGGAGTTGATGTAACAAAATTAGCAAATGGATCAGCTACAACAGCAGACTATGATTTAGACAAAACACCAGTATCTGTAAAAAATGGAGATATAGTAAAATACACATTAAGAGTATATAACGAAGGTGAAATTGATGGATATGCTTCAGAAATTTCAGAAGATATTCCAGAAGGTCTAGAATTTATGTGGTCAGAAAATAAAGGTGAAGACCTAGAAAATGATGCAACACTATCAAAAGAAGAAAAAGAGGCAATTAAATACAATCAGGGTATTTGGGATATGAAAACTATAAACCAAGATACTCAAAAGGTAGAATTAATTACTACAGATTATTTGGCAAAAGGAAAAGGTGCAGAAATTGCAACAGAAGGTGCAAATTTAATAAAAGCATTTGATAAAACAAAAGGATATGTAAATACAATCAATGATAAAAATCCAGATTATAAAGAAGTCTCTGTATACATGAAAGTTGTTGCAAGTGATGATGCAGTAAACGGAATAATTAGAAATGAGGCAGCAATTACAGGAGATACAGATAAAGATGGAAATCCTGTAGATGATAGGGACTCAAAGCCAGAGGTATGGAAAAAATATGAAGATGACGAAGATTATGATAATGTTAAATTACAATCATTTGACTTAGCATTAAGAAAGTTTATCATAGCCGTAAGTAAAGATACAACAGTAGAAGATAGCGAGTATTTAAAAGATTCTAATGGTTCATATACGAGAGCACCAAAAGTAGATACATCAAAATTGAATACAGTAGGTGAAGATGGAAAATTAATAACAACAGCAACATATAATCATCCAAAAACGCCAGTAGAAGTTACACAAAATGATATAGTTGTATATATGTTAAGAGTATATAATGAGGGAACATTAGATGGATATGCAAGTGAAATAAAAGATCACTTACCATCATATCTAACATATGTTGATGGTGACTTTAATAATCAATATGGATGGAAAATATCAGAAGACGGAAGAACAGTAACTACAAATTATTTAGACAATTCACTTATAGGAAAAACAACAACGGGAGAGGATGGAAAAATAATATTATCTTATAAAGAAGTTCCAATTATGTGTAAAGTTACGAGTGATGCACAAGGAAAAATTACCAATATAGCTGATATTACAAAATATAAAGATGAAAACAAAAAAGATATAACTGATAGAGACTCTAAGGAAAATAATGTAATATTACCATCAGACAAGGACTTACCATCATATAAAGATAATGAAACAGGTGACTACATACCAGGACAAGAAGATGATGATGACTTTGAAAAATTAGTTGTTAAGAAGTTTGATTTGGCATTAAGAAAATTTATTACAAATATTAGTGATAAAGAAGTAACATCAAGAATTCCACAAGTTAAATATGATAAAGATAATAATAAAATAACATATGAACATTCAAAAGATCCACTAGATGTTGTAACAAGTGATATTGTTACATACACAATAAGAGTATTTAATGAAGGTGAAATTGATGGATTTGCATCAAAAGTATCTGATGATATACCAGACGGACTTGAATACTTACCAGACAATAATTTAAATAAAGAATATAGATGGGTAATGTATGATAAAGATGGAAATGAAACAACAGATGTAAAAAATGCTGTAAAATTAACAACAGATTATCTATCAAAAGAACAAGGTGAAGCAAGAATGGCTGCGAATTCTGAATTAAAAGAAAATCCAGCATTGCTAACAGCTTTTGATGGAACAAAAGAAATATCAGATACAAATCCTGATTATGCAGATGTAAAAATAGCATTTAAAGTAACAGAACCAAATGGTTCAAGTAAAATATTAGTAAACTCTGCTCAAATTACAGATGATACTGATAAAGACGGAAAACCAGTAGATGATATAGATTCAACACCAGATAAATGGATAGATGGTGAGGATGACCAAGATAAAGAATATGTTAAACTTACAGAATTTGATTTAGCATTAAGAAAATGGGTAACACAAGCAATTGTTATTGAAAATGGCAAAGAGACTGTAACACAAACTGGACATAAAGCAGAAGATAATCCAGAGCAAGTTGTTAAAGTTGAATTAAAGAAAAAGAAAATAAATTCAGTAACTGTTAAATTTAGATACTCAATTAGAGTAACAAATGAAGGAGATATTGCTGGATTTGCAAAACAAATTAAAGATTATATTCCAGATGGATTAAAATTTGATGCAAAAGATAATCCGGATTGGAAAGATGAAGGAAACAATGTGATTTCAACTAGAAAACTTGAAAATACATTATTACAGCCAGGTCAAAGTGCAGAAGTAGAAGTATTACTAACTTGGAAAAATGATAAGAATAATATGGGATTAAAAGTTAATACAGCGGAAATTTCAGAGGATTACAATGATAAACATGTACCAGATAGAGACTCTACTCCTAATAATAAGAAACCAGGAGAAGACGATATTGATGATGCACCAGTATTGTTATCAGCAGCAACAGGTACAGCAAAACTATATATTAGTTTAACTTGTGCAGTGCTAGTAACATTAGCAGGTGGAGTTGTATTAATTAAAAAGTTTGTATTATAATATTTAAAATGAGACATTTGGATTAGTCCAATTTGTCTCATTTTTTTGATTTTTAGGTTTACAATTAAAAATCAGTATGTTATAATTTCATTAGTAGTGAGGTGTAGAAAAAATGAATCAAATACTTTCAACAAGTATGCCAATGAATAATAAAAAGGAAAAAAATAGAAAAAAAAGCGGTAATCCAGCTGATATAAAAAATATACTTAAATTTTTTGCAATAGCAATGTTAATTTTTGGCTTATTAATAATAGGAACAGGAACATATGTTATAGTAGAAAAACAAAAACAACAGCAAGAAGAAAATTTACAACCATCAATATCTATAGAAGACAAAACAGAAGATACAATTTTATTAAAAGTAGTATATGGAAAAAATATTTCTAAATTAGAATATAGATGGAATGATGAAGAAAAGACAGTTGTAAATGGAAATAATGGAAAATATATTGAACAGGAGATAAAAGTTCCAACTGGAAAAAATACATTACATGTTGTAATAACAGATGAGGATGGTAAAGAAATACCATATGAAAAACAATATGAGCGTGAAAGTAATATAAATTTTGAAGTATCAGGTAATAAAATAAAGATTACTGCAGAAAGTGAAAAAACGATATCATATATGACTTATAGATGGGATGATGAAGAAGAAAAAACAATTGAAATTAACGACACGACTTTAAATCAAGAGATAGATGCAATAAAAGGACTTCATACATTAACGGTAATTACTGTAGATGAAGATAATAATACAGATACTAAAGTACAAAAAATTAATGGGGTATCAAAACCTAAAGTATCAGTAACTACAGATGATAGCAAATCATACTTTATAATAAAGGCTTCAGATGATGAAAAATTAACAAAGGTACAATTTAAAATAAATCAAGATGAAAATAAAGATTACTTCTTTAATTTAGATAGTTATGATATGAAAGAATTTGAATTTAATACAAATACAAATAATGTTTATCAATTGCAATCTGGAGAAAACTTAATAGAAGTAACAGTAACAAATTCTGATGGTGTTACAGAAGAAACTGGAGTTATAAGAGTTACTAAATAATTAAATATACTAAAATAAATACGGGACATGTGAATTATCAAAATAATAATTTTGAACGTGTCCTGTTTTGCTTGAATACAAGGAGGAACAGGAGAAAAATGTTAAAAGAAATTTATATAATAGATGATGATGAATCTTCAATATTGGTTTTTAATAAATTATTTGAAAATGACAAAGAATATAAATTTATAAGTGTAAAATCAGATCAAATAGATATTGCTTTAAAAAATATACCATCAATAATAATTATAAACGAGGATGCAATAGAAGTTGATATAGTAGAATTATGTAAAAAAATAAGAAGTGATGATGATAATAGTATTACTCCAATAATTGTTGTTTCTTCAAATTCAGAAAAGGAACATAGAATACAAATCTTAAAAGAATCTGTTGAATATTATATTAAAAAACCAGTAAATGCACAATATCTATATTATACAATAAAAAATTTAGGAAGATTAATAACAATAAATAGAAGAATAAGTCCTCTTACAGGTTTACCAGGAAATGTTCAAATACATGCAGAATTAAAGAAAAGAATATCAAATAAAGAGGAATTTTCTGTATTATATTTAGATTTAGATAATTTTAAAGCATATAATGATGTATATGGATTTTTAAAAGGTGATGAGATTATCAAATTTACTGCAGATACAATAATGACAAGCATACATTCACTAATACCAAATAATTCATTTATTGGACATATTGGTGGAGATGACTTTATAGCAATTGTTCCAACATTAAATTGTGAAGAAGTGTGTAAAGATATTATTGCTAATTTTGATGCAAATGTTATTAAATTTTTTACAGAAGATGATGTGGAAAAAGGATATATTGAGGTTGCAAACAGAAAAGGCGTAATAGAGCAATTTCAGCTTACATCAATTTCTATAGGGGTTGTTGAAGCAGATGTAGGGAGATTTGCGAATATTCTAGAAATAGGTGAAGTTGGTGCTCAAGTTAAGCATATGGCTAAGTCTGTTATGGGAAGTAGTTATGCAATAGATAGAAGAAAAAAATAATGAAAATATAAAAGATGTTACTTATGTAGCATCTTTTTGTGCTTTAGTAAGGATTAATAAATATTAGAGTAATAAAGACAAAAAGAAAAGAATAATGATTAATAAATGGGAGGGAGTATAATGTATATTATAAAAAGAAAAAGGATAAGTTTGATTTTGATAGCATTAATGTTGGGTATATTTGTATATTCATATGAAAATCAAAAATTAAATACAGATGAACAAACACAAAGTACAACAGCAACACCGGTTTCGGGGAAAGTTATAGTAGTTGATGCGGGCCATGGCGTACCTGATGAAGGAGCCCAAAGTAGCAGGGGGACAACAGAAGCGGAAACAAATTTAAAAATATCGTTAAAATTACAAAATTTATTAGAACAAAGCGGATGCACGGTCATATTAACACGTTCAGATGAAAATGCAATATATGACTTAGATAAAACTACTTTAAGAGAAAAGAAAATATCAGATATTAGAAATAGAGTTAAAATAGGAAATAGTGCATCTGCAGATTTATTTGTAAGCATTCATTTAAACAAAATTCCTCAACAACAATACTGGGGTTGGCAATGTTTTTACAATAGTAAAAACGAAAAGAGTGTAAACTTAGCAAAAAAAATACAAGCAAATTTAAATGAATCAATTCAAAAAGATAATAAAAGGGTGGCTATGAAACTTGATACTGTGTATATTATGAAACATGTTGAGATTCCTATTTCAATAGTAGAATGTGGCTTTTTATCTAATCCAGAAGAAGAACAACAATTGCTTGATGATGAATATCAAAATAAATTGGCGTGGGGAATTTTTAATGGGATAATTGAATATTTCAATGAATAAATGAATATATATTACAAGGTGATTTTATGTTTTTAGTATTTAGTAAAGAAAAGATAACTACATATTTAGTATCAATATTAACTGTTGCATTGTTATTTTGTATGGTGACAAACTTTCAAGCACATAAGGCAGATTCAATAGAAACATCGGCAGATACGGAAAAAATGTTACCAATATATAAAGTAAAAACTGATGAAAAAAAGGTTGCATTAACTATGAATTGTGCATGGAATGCAGATGATATTGATAAAATATTGGAAGTATTAAAAAATAATGATGTAAAAATAACTTTTTTTATGGTAGGTGATTGGATAGACAAATATCCAGATGCAGTAAAGAAAATAAATGATGCAGGGCAAGAAATACGGAAGTCATAGTGATACACATCCACATGTAAATAATTTAAGTTATGAAAAAAATATAGAAGAAATTGAAAAAAGTAATGATAAAATAGAAAAAGTAACTGGGTCTAGAACAAAATTGTATAGGTCACCATATGGTGAATATAATAATACTGTTATAAAGGCAGCTACTGATAAGAAATATTATACAATTCAATGGAGTCTGGATACTTTAGATTATACTGGATTAACAGGTGAAGAAATGTGGAGTAGATTAGATGGTAAATTGACTTCTGGTGATATTATTTTAACTCATAATGGTACTAAGCATACAGCTGATTCTTTGGATATGATACTTAAAAATATAAAACAAAAGGGTTTCAGTGTTGTTCCGGTGTCTGAACTTATATATAAAGATAATTATAAAATTGATTCTACGGGAATGCAGGTATGTAAATAATAAAGTTATTTAAGTAACCTCTTCAGAGCATTTCAAAATAAATTATTAATTGTATTATAAGTAATTAGTATAAAAAATTAAAAAATGTCTATAATTTTATATATCATAATTCTGCAAATACAGGAAAAAACTGCATTTTTTGAATAAATTTAACTTTTTATGTAGACAAAACCAAAAAAATGGTGTATAATAATAAATGTAGTTAAGAGAAAGCACAAAGATAAATATACTATATTGATAAAAAAATAAGGGAGGAAAAAAATTTGGATACAAATTATTTAGAAAACAACTATTTAACATTAGTTGGAAAAGTTACAGGAGAAAAAAAATTCAGTCATGAAATATATGGAGAAAGATTCTATGTATTTAATTTAGAAATTGAAAGATTAAGTGGAAATGCAGACATCATACCAATAACAGTATCAGAAAGATTGATAACAGATGAAATGTTAATGCAAGGAAAAAGATTATTAGTAAAAGGACAATTCAGATCATACAATAGTTATGAAAATGAAAAAAACAGATTAATCTTAACAGTATTTGCAAAAGATGTTGTTGAAGTTGAAGAACCAGAAGAACAAGAAGAAAATGAAATGGTAAAAAAAGATATGGTAACAAACGAAGTTGTTTTAGTTGGTTATATATGTAAAAAACCAATTTATAGACAAACACCTTTTGGTAGAGAAATTGCAGATATATTATTAGCAGTAAATAGAGCTTATAACAAATCAGATTATATCCCTACAATTGCATGGGGTAGAACAGCAAGATTTTGCCAAAACTTAGAAGTTGGTTCTAAGGTTAAAATAGTAGGTAGAGTTCAATCTAGAATGTATGAGAAAAAACATGAAGATGGAACAGTTGAAAATAGAGTTGCTTATGAGGTTTCTGTTGGTAGCTTAGAGGTTGTTGTGGAGAACGAAGAAAACAAAGAAACAGAAAATGAACAAGCTGTATAATATATATATACTATAAAAAAACAGTTTAATTTAAATTAAACTGTTTTTTTTTTATTATTTGTAGTTTTTTTTATTTTTATTTGATATAATCTTATAAATTAGAAATATTAACATTTAATAAATTTCGCTTTAAGGAAGGGATGAAATAAAAAATGGATAAAAGTGATAATATAAAAAAACAAAAGATAAAAAATAATAAGAGAAAAGAAAAAGAAAACAGATTAAAGAAAAAGAAAAAAATAAATATTAATTTTACAATATTGGCAATAGTGTTAATTGCAATATTTTGTGTATGCATAACACCAATAACACTTCAAAATGATACATATTATACAATAAAAATAGGAGAGTTAATAAAAAATAATGGGATAGATATGATGGACCATTTTTCTTGGCATGAAAATTTAAGTTATACATATCCACATTGGTTATATGATTTTTTAACATATTTAGTATATTCAATAGCGGGTTTTAAAGGAATTTATGTAGTAACATGTATATTATCAGCAATGCTAGGAATATCAGTATTTATGGTGAATTCAAAAATAACAAAATCAAAGGCAATATCATTTGTTATAACAGTAGGAGTGATGTATGCGTTAAAACCATATATTGCTGCAAGAGCACAATTGGTAACATTTATTTTATTTATATGGGAACTATTTTTTATAGAAAAATTTATAGAAAACAGAAAAATTATTTATGCTGTTTTGTTAATAGGAATATCAATTTTTATAGCAAATTTACATGTGGCAACATGGCCTTTCTTCTTTGTACTATTTTTACCATATATTGGTGAATACTTTATAGCCGTAATATCAGATATAATTATTTATAAAAAAATAAGAGAATTAGTAATAAAACATAAAATGAAAATTGCACAAAAGAAAAATAATTTAGATAGATTAAAAAAATTACAAATAAAATTAGACGAGCAATATGATAAAAATAAGAAAATTGAAGAAAAAAGAGAAAATATAAATAAAAATTCTTATAAAATTATTTTGAAAAGAAATGATAATGTTAAATTTTTAATAATAGTTATGATTATATGTGCATTTACAGGATTGATTACACCTTTAGGTGATACGCCATATACATATTTATATAAAACGATGCAAGGAAATACAACAGAAAATATAAGTGAACATTTACCTTTAACATTAATTGATAATACGGAAGCTATTTGTTCATTAGTAATTGTGTTAGCTATTCTTATTTTTACAAAAACAAAAATAAAATTATCAGATTTATTTTTGGTGACAGGACTATGTTATTTAATGTTTGCAACTAGAAGACAATTTTCTATGTTTGTACTATTGGGTTCAGTTGTTTTAGGTAGAATGATAATAGACTTAATAAATAGATATTCAAAAGATGGATTAAAAGATGTAGAAGAGATAGCAAAAAACAACATTGTATTAGTATTAGTATCAATATTAATGTTAATCTTTTCTTACAATTCAATAAAACCAAGACTTGAAGATAAATTTGTAAGTGAAAAATCATATCCTGTAGTTGCATGCGATTATATATTAGAAAATATTGATTTAAGTACAGCTAGATTTTATAATGAATACAATTATGGAAGTTATATGTTATTTAGAGGAATACCGGTATTTATAGATTCAAGAGCAGACTTATATGCACCAGAATTTAGTGGGAAAGATGAAGATATTTTCTCAGATTTTATAAATACATCTTCTATATCAAAATATTATGAAGACACATTTGAAAAATATAATATAACTCATGTTATACTAGGAAAAAAATCTAAGACAAATATGCTTATAAATAAATCTCATGATGAAAATTATAAAGAAATATATTCAGATGATAATTTTGTTATTTATGAAAGATTAAATGTAAATATACAAAATGAAAATAATGATTAAAAAGGAAGTGCAATTTTGAAAATAAATATAAAAGAACAAGATGTAGGAAAAAGGATAGATGCGTTTTTAGCGGGAAATACAGAATATTCTAGAGCACATATTCAAAAAATGATTGAAAATGAAAAAGTTCTAGTAAATGGAAATAAAACAAAAGTATCATATAAAGTACAAAAAGATGATGCAATAAATCTTGAGGTAGAAGTGCCAAAAGAGATTGCACTAGAGGCACAAGACATTCCAATAGATGTTTTATATGAGGATAATGATATTATAGTTGTAAATAAACCTAAAGGGATGGTCGTTCATCCTGCAAATGGAAATCCAGATGGAACATTGGTAAATGCAGTAATGGCAATTTGCAAAGATTCTTTATCTGGGATTGGTGGGGAGATTAGACCAGGAATTGTACATAGACTTGATAAAGACACATCAGGAGTTATAGTAGTTGCAAAAAATGATAAGGCTCACATTAATATGAGTGAACAAATAAAAAATCACGAAGTTGAAAAGACGTATATTGCTTTAGTTAAAGGATTTGTAAAAGAGGAAGAAGCAACTATAAATATGCCAATAGGTAGAAGTACAAGGGACAGAAAGAAAATGGCTGTTAATAAAAATGGTAAAAATGCTGTAACACATTTCAAAGTTTTAGAAAGATTTGGAAATTATACATTATTAGAAGTCAAAATTGAAACAGGAAGAACACATCAAATAAGAGTACATTTATCAGAAATAGGATATCCTGTTGTTGGTGATACGACATATTCAAATGGCAAGAATGAGTGGGGGATAAAAGGACAATGTTTACATGCAAAATCATTGAAGTTTAAACATCCAATTACTGGCAAAGAAATGTTTATAGAGGCACCATTGCCAGAATATTTTGCAAATGTATTACAGGAATTAAGACAAGGAAAATTAATTTTATAAAATTTAAGGAAGTGAATAAATGGAAGAAGTAAGACTACAAAAGTTTTTAGCAAATAGTGGGGTTGCCTCAAGAAGAAAATGTGAAGAGTTAATCTTAGAAGGCAAGGTTTCTGTAAATGGAAAAGTTGTAAATGAACTAGGAACAAAAATAAATCCATCTGTGGATAAAGTTGAATTTTGTGGAAAAATTATCCACAGTTCGGAAAAAAAAGTGTATATATTATTAAATAAGCCAATTGGATATGTTACAACTGCAAAAGACCAGTTTGATAGAGATTCGGTATTAGATTTAGTCAAGGTAAAAGAAAGAGTTGTTCCAGTTGGAAGACTAGATATGTATACTTCGGGTGCTTTAATTTTAACAAATGATGGTGATTTTGTTTATAAGGTTACACATCCAAAACATGAAATTACCAAAACATATACTGTTACATTAAGAGGAATTATTGAAGATGATGCAGTTGAAAAACTAAGAAATGGTGTTGAGATTGAAGATTACATTACAAGACCTGCAAAAGTTAGAATTTTGAAAACAGATGTTGAAAAAAATATATCTAGATTAGAAATAACAATTCATGAGGGAAAAAATAGGCAGGTTAGAAAGATGTGTGAGGCAGTTGGTAGTAAAGTAATTGCACTACATAGGAGCAAAATTGGTGATATTGGTGTTAAGGATTTAAAACTTGGAACATGGAGATATCTAAGAGATTTTGAAGTTAAGAAGATTTTGAATTAATAGTTATAATTGACAATTTGCGATTTATAAAATATTTAAAATGAAATTAATGATTTATTTATTTTTTTGTTGCCCCATTCTAAAAATTCTAACAAAAGTTTATCAACTTTTGAGAATTTTTGAACGGTCCCCCCGAATCACTTCAAAATAAATAAATGGTTAATTTCATAAATATATATTTTATTATATTGTGAATAGTAACAGATAAAATTATAGAAACTAAAGAGAAATGAGGGAGAAACAAATGAGTGTATTTAATTTCTTTCCAGAAGGATGGAAAAATGAAAAAATAGAAAGTACAAATGGAGTTTTACAAGGATTTGTTACAAATTGTGATAAAGATTTTAATTTACATGTTGAACTAGAAAATGGAGTAGAAGGAATAATTCCAAGAGAAGAAGTAGAAGCAATAAATGTAGACGAAAATGGAATACCAAAAGCAAATTTATGTGAAGGAAAAGTACATAAATTTGTACAATTTAAATTAAAAGAAAAAAATGGAGATAATCTAATATTTTCGAGAAAAGATGTACAAAATCAAGTTTTAGATTGTGTAAAAAAAGATTTAAAAGAAGGTGAATGCATCAAAGGAATAGTTAAAAATATTACACCTTATGGAGCCTTTATAGACATTGGTGGAGGGATTGTAGGGCTTGCATATATTGAAGATTTATCTGTTGCAAGAATAAAATCACCATATGAAAGGCTAAAAATTGGACAAAATGTAAATATTGTGGTAAAATCTATAAATAGAGAGAATGGAAAAATCAGTTTATCATATAAAGATACATTGGGAACTTGGGAAGAAAATGCCCAAAAATTTTCTGTTGGAATGAATGTAAAAGGAATAATTAGAGAAACAGAGAAAAATAAAAATGGTGTTTTTATAGAGATTACACCAAACCTAGTGGGAATGGCAGAATACAGAGAAGGACTTGAATATGGAAAAACAGTTGATGTACATATTAAAAAAATTGATTATGATAAGAAAAAAATCAAATTAGTTATTAGGTAGTTTATTATTTAAAATGATAAAAATTTATTATTTAAGGGAGGAATAAAAATGGTTGAAGATAATGAAATAAAAGCACAAGTATCACCATTTGCAATTAGAGAAGGAGAAATTAAAACTTTTGATGGCAAAGATGGTTATGTTTCAATGAACCAAATTGTACATAAGATAAATATAGGTCATATAACAGATATACATTTTGCTATATTGGATTTAGTAAATGAATTTGAATTTATAACATCAAGACAATTATATCAAATGTTAGAAATAAAAGGAATTGACCCTAAATCACAAGATAAATTAAATAATAAATTAGATGCATTAGTAAAATCTAAAATATTAACAAGATATTATTTTACATCTGATGAGGGAAAAGGAATTTATAGAATTTATTGCCTAGAAAAAATGGGAAAATACTTATTAACTTCAAAAGAAGTTGAATGTAAATGGCAACCATCAGACAATACAAAGCCAGTTCCAATGATTAAGAAAAGATTGGCAGGAAATCAAGTATTAATAGCATATCTAAGAAAAGTTAAAGCATTTGATAGCTATGTTGTAAAACCTGCAATTACTGCAAAAACTTTAGGTAAAGTGTTTAAGGCAACAGGTGGTTCTGTAAAACTTACAAAAAACGGAAAATCAATTCAATTTTTATTTGAAGTATTTAGAAGAGAAATGGATTGGCAAAAGAAATTAGTTGAAAAAATGAATCTATATAAAGATTTCTATGAGAATTTCCAACCAGGGGATTCTGGATTTGCAAGTATACCTCAATTGATTTTTGTTTGCGAGGATGAAAAACATATGGCTGAATGTTTTAGAGAGATAGTTACTAATAAGGTTGAGATTCCTCAAATTAAATTGTTATTTACTACTGATTTGAGACAAAACAAAGAGACTCTAGATGAGACTTTAGTTGAATTTAAATTAGTTGATGGAAAATACAAAATGGAAGATGTTGAACTTAAATTACTTGGATAATCTTAAGAAAATGTCCTTTTTAAAAGGACATTTTTTTGCTTGTGTATTTTGCAAATATATGCTATAATCTTGGTTATATATTTAAAATGTACTTGAGTCCAATATAATTATAAAAAGGAGTAAATATGATTACAACTAAATTATTAGAGCCTTCTCTTGAAAATTTATTAAGAGAGATGAAGAATCGGAAAGTAGTAGAAAAGATTCTTCAGGCAAAAGATGTAAAGAGCAAATTTTTAGAAGAAAAAGAAGAAATCAAAATCCAGTTACAGGATTTCCAAATAAAAATGGTGCCGTTTATAAAGCGTAATGTAGTGCCTTTCGGAGAAGTGCCAAGCTTTTTGGATAAAAATACTGTTGTGAATTTTTGTATGGCAGTAATGATGACTGGAATAATTAGCGATGATGATATAATTTTGGACTTTGATGGAATGAGAAAATTGTTAAATAGTGTTGATGGAAATGATGCGGAGATTGCAAAGAGATTTGAGTACTTTTTATACAACGAGGGGCGTATATTTCCGGAAGTTGATCAGGATGAACTAATAAAAATTCTTTTACTTTAATAAAAGATTAAAAAATATGTAACATAAAAATCACTCAAGTACAAAAAAATAAGCAAAAAGCATTTTAGGTAATTCCTAAAATGCTTTTTGCTCTTTTTACATCATCATCATTTGCAACACGTACACCATCTAATTCATATTTCAACCCTAACTTTTCCCATTTATATTTACCCATATCGTGGTAAGGAAGGACTTCAATTTTATCAACAGTATTAAGATTATCAATAAAATCTTTTAATTGTAGTAAATCCTGTTCATCATCAGTATATCCAGGAACAAGAACTTGACGAATCCACATATGAATATTGTTATCACTTAAATAACGTGCAAAAGTAAGTTCTTTTTCGTTTCCAAATCCAACAAGATTTTTACATTTATCTGAATTGATATGTTTTATATCTAATAAAACTAAATCTGTTAGAGAAAGTAATTTTTTAATATCTGGTGTTAAAGTAACCATACCTGAAGTATCAATACAAGTGTGAATATTTGCTTTTTTTAATTTTTCAAATAATTCAATTAGAAATTTAACTTGTAGTAAAGGTTCTCCACCAGTTACAGTTACACCACCATTTGGATAAATATAATTTTTATATTTAAGTATTTTTTCAAAAATATCGTCTAAAGATTTATATTCACCGCCATTCATATCCCAAGTATCGCGGTTATGACAGTATTTACATTGTAAATGACATCCTTGTAAAAATAGTACAAAGCGTATTCCAGGACCATCTACTGTTCCAAATGATTCTATTGAATGTACTTTTGCGTAGTATTTTAAATCTATATCCTTTTTTTTCATATTGTTTCTCCTAAAAAAATAGGGATTGGGGGACGGGTCTCTAATCCCTATTTTTTAAATTATTATATAAAATTATTAAATATAAATATTTTTTGAAAATTTTTAGGGATTAGAGACCCGTCCCCCAATCCCGTTTTTTTATATTCTTTCGTGAATTGTTCTATTTACAACATCTAATTGCTGTTCTCTTGTTAATTTTGTAAAGTTAACAGCATATCCAGAAACACGAATTGTAAGTTGAGGATATTTTTCTGGATGGTCCATAGCATCTAGTAATAGGCTTCTATCAAAAACATTTACATTGATGTGATGACCTGTTTGTTTAAAGTATCCATCTAACATGTTTACCATATTTGTAACTCTTTCGTCTTCTGTCTTTCCAAGAGTTCCAGGTGTTATTGAAAATGTGTAAGAAATACCATCTTCTGCTTCTTCAAATGGTAGTTTTGCAATTGAGTTCATAACTGCTAATGCTCCATTTGTATCTCTACCATGTAGAGGGTTTGCTCCAGGTCCGAATGGGGCTCCGGCTCTTCTTCCATCAGGTGTGTTTCCTGTGTTTTTACCGTAAACAACATTTGATGTTATTGTTAAAATTGATAATGTTTGTTTAGAATTTCTATAAGTTTGATGTTTTTGTAATTTTGTTAAAAATCTTTTTACAATATATACGGCAATTTCATCAACTCTATCATCATCATTACCAAATTTAGGGAAGTCTCCTTCAATTTCATAATCAACAGCTAGACCTGTTTCATCTCTAATTACTTTTACTTTAGCATATTTTATAGCAGATAGTGAGTCTGCAACTACTGATAAACCTGCGATTCCACATGCCATTGTTCTTATAATTTCTTTATCATGTAAAGCCATTTCAATTGCTTCATATGAATATTTGTCGTGCATATAGTGAATTGCGTTTAATGCTTTTATATAGATTTTTGCAACATAATCCATCATTTGGTCAAATTTTTCCATTACTTCGTTATAATCTAAATATTCAGAAGTGATTGGTGCATATTTTGGTGTGACTTGCTTTCCAGAGATTTCGTCTCTACCACCATTTATAGCATATAACAATGTTTTTGCTAGGTTTGCTCTTGCACCGAAGAATTGCATTTGTTTTCCTATTTTCATTGGTGAAACACAACAAGCAATTCCATAATCATCACCTAAAGTTATTCTCATTAAATCATCATTTTCGTATTGAATTGATGATGTTTTTATTGATAAATCTGTTGTATATCTTTTGAACCCTTCTGGCAATCTTGTTGACCATAATACTGTTAAGTTTGGTTCTGGTGCAGGACCTAAGTTTTCTAGTGTGTGTAAAATTCTAAATGAGTTTTTAGTAACTAATGTTCTACCATCAATTCCCATACCGCCAATGCTTTCAGTTACCCAAACTGGGTCTCCACTGAATAGTTCATTATATTCTGGTGTTCTTAAAAATCTAACTAATCTTAATTTCATAACAAAGTGGTCCATTATTTCTTGAACTTGTTCTTCTGTTAATGTTCCATTTGCCATATCTCTTTCAAAGTAGATGTCTAAGAATGTTGATGTTCTACCAATACTCATTGCGGCTCCGTTTTGGTCTTTTATTGCTCCTAAATATCCAAAGTATAACCATTGAACTGCTTCTTTTGCATTTGATGCAGGTTGAGATATATCATATCCATATTTTGCAGCCATTACTTTTAATGCTTGTAATGCGTCAATTTGTTCTTTTATTTCTTCTCTTTCACGAATAATGCTTTCTGTAAATTCGTTTGTATCTAATATTTCTAATTCAGATTTTTTTTCTTCGATTAAAACGTCAACACCATAAAGTGCAACTCTTCTGTAGTCTCCAATTATTCTTCCACGACCATATCCGTCTGGTAAACCTGTTATTAGGTGACTGCTTCTTGCGGCTCTTATATCAGGTGTGTATACACTGAAAACTCCGTCGTTGTGAGTTTTTCTTATTGTATGGAAGATTTTATCAACTTCTGGGTCAACTTCTCTTCCATATGCTTCACATGATTTTTCTACAATACGGATTCCTCCAAATGGCATAATTGCTCTTTTTAAAGGTGCATCTGTTTGTAGACCTACGATTTCTTCTAGGTCTTTGTCAATGTATCCTGCGTCGTGTGCGGCTACTGTGGATACTGTTTTTGTGTCTATGTCTAGTACTCCGCCTTTTGATTCTTTTTCTTTTTTGTATAGTTCTAATACTTCATCCCATAGTTTTTGTGTTTTTTTTGTTGTTCCTTTTAAGAAACTTGAGTCTCCTTCATATGGTGTGTAGTTTCTTTGTATGAAGTCTCTTACGTTTATTTCTTTTTGCCAGTCTCCTGGTTGGAATTTGTTCCATTGTTCATATTTCATTTTTTTACCTCCTTATTTTTTTCTTCTTTTAGTGTGTTCTTTTTTTCAAATATTATGATATCATATGTGAAGTTTATTATCAATTGTTTGTGAAATTTTTTTACAGATTATAGACTTAAAAATCTTTAAAAAAATATAACTATGTAAATATAAAATTTAATTTTTGAATTTACACAGTTATATTTTATTCTTCTATAAAAACACTTATAATCTTTTAGTTGTTAATTATTATTTTCTTAAAAAGCAATTTTTTAAACATTTACATATAAGATTGGACGAAAACCGATGTCTGCGGCGCTAAAGATAGTATTACGGCAGCCACGAACGTCCGGCCAGCCGCTGTCATCGTAGTAATATCCTCCCTTATAGCTGCAAGGTTTGCTAGAATTGTCAGATGTTTCTGTTGTCCACTCAAGTACATTGCATGCCATATCATATACGTTACATTGTTTA
Source organism: uncultured Clostridia bacterium (assembly GCA_934162615.1). Lineage (GTDB taxonomy): Bacteria > Bacillota > Clostridia > TANB77 > CAG-508 > CAG-269. The sequence continues at coordinate 19,250 of CAKPJK010000010.1, read as the reverse complement.
TCTATTTTATTTGTTTCAGTTAAAGTATTTGTTCCTGTTTGTAACAAGGATTTATTTTCTCCTCGATTTTGTAATGAATATTTTGGATTTGTTCCACAATTTTGTAAGAATAATGTTGCAGTATCCCATGCATAACTATTCATTAAATCACTTGTAAACTTAGAACTGTTATACATATTTTGTGCTTGTTGAGCTGCTTGTTGTTGTGTCACATAATTATATACTTGGTCTGTTCCTTTTTCTGTTATTTGTGTTAAGGCATTTTTGGATGAAGTTCTCTTTGTTTCTGTTCTTGCCTCATATCTACCGATGTAATATCCTCCATTTGCTTTTACACTATTTTTAAAGTTTGTTATATTTTTTGCAATTGATTTGCCTTCTATATTTTTTAATGTTGATGAATCATTTGTATCTTCTTCTACATACTTTCCAGAATATGCACTTTCTGCTCCTGTTGGAGAATTAAATGAATATCTATTTAATTTTATTTCAATTGTTGTGCCATCTGCTTTTGTTATTTTATCATTGCCATCATTGTCTTTGGTAACTGGTATCCAAACAAATTGGCTTCCTGAAGTTGCTCCTGTTGTTGCATCTTCTATTACTATTCCTTTGTCAACTGTTGTTGCATCTCCTGTAACTTTAAATCCAGCTGGTACAACTATTTTGTTTCCTTTTTCATCATGTAATTCTGTGTTATCTGTTGCATTTAAAACTCTTCCATGTTGAATTGCTTCTTTAACTGTATTTCCAGTAAATGCTGGCAAATATTGGTCTACTTCTTTTTCATAATTGTCTAATATTTTATTTTGTTCCTTTTCTGTATTTTCACTTTCTTGTTTTGCTTCTTTTGCTTTTTGGAATATTCCTGTATTTGTTAAAGTCGATATTGAAATTCCCGCCAATATCAATAAAATTACTATTGTAATTACTAACGCTACAAGCGTTATTCCAAGGTTTTTGTTTTTGTATTTTTCCATTTTAAGTTTCATTCCTTTCTTTTTTTCTTTTGATTTTCTTATAAAAATATATTACCATAACTAATTTTAAAATGCAAGCAAAAGTGGGTGCATATTTTAATATTTTTTTAGTATAAAATACTTGCAAGGAGGATACATAGTTATGAATAAATTAAAGATTCCAGAAAATCATAGTGGTGTAAGCAAAACTTTGAGATTACCTGAAAACATTGTAGAAGATATACAAAATCTTGCTAATATAAAAAATCTATCTTTTAATAAAATAGTAATTTCTTTATTAGAATTTAGTTTAAGTAATTTGGACGAAAATGATAGAAAAAAGATAGATAAATTACAAAAATAATTTTGATAGACATAGAGGTCTATCTTTTTACTTCTATTGTTATTAGAGTATCATTGTCTAAAGATAATTTTATACTAGGGATTTTATAAATTATATTGTATATCTGATTTATATTTATTGTTATAAAATTAGAACTTTGTTTATCAAAAATTTTTAAAAGATTATATTCAATAGTATATTTAAAATTTTTGATTTCAAAAGATGTTTCAATAAATCCAAATTGATTGATTATTAAATTTTTATCTTTAAGAATGTCTAAATTATTTTTTAAATCTTTAATATAATTAGTCATAATTAATTACCTCTTTTATTCTTATTTTTTCTTAGTATAATAAAATTATACCAGTAATAATGTAAAATTTACTTTGGTAAATTGAAAATTTGTCATTTTTTGTCGAAATGTTTTTCTTGACTTTTAGAGTATGTCGTGTTATTATGTAGACATACTTTTTGGCATACAACTAAAGTTATTTTTACATCTTAGGTAGTACATATAAAATTAATTCCAAGAATTTTTTCGAAAAAGTTTAAATCGTTTAAAAAATCAAAAAAATTAATAATCAAGGAGGTAAGGCTTATAGAAAATAACAAAAACTGTAAAGTTAATATTGACAACAATAAAATTGTAAAGTATAATAGAAGCAATAAAGAAAAGTTTACATTAGAAAATAAAAACAGAAAAATTAACAATGCAGATGACAAAATATATAGAAAAATGTTTGATGTAAAGTTTGAAGCAGTTCAATTTATTAATGAAAAATTAAATTTAAAATTAAATGAGGAAGAATTAGAAAAGTATAACAGAAGTTTTGTAACACAAGAATTAAGCAATAGAACTGCAGACATTATTTACAAAATAAAAGGGAGAAATGTATTTTTCTTGTTAGAACACCAAACCAAAAAAGATGCAACAATGCCATGGAGAGTGGTGGAATACAAAGTAGAACTTTTGCAAGGAGCAATTGATATTAAGAAAAAGGGAAAAAAGAATTTTAAGATACCATTAGTTATTCCAATTGTATTGTATACAGGAAGAGAAGTTTGGAATATAGCAAATGAAATTGAAAAAATACAAGAAAAATTGGAAGGATATGATGAATCATTTGGAAATTATACCTTAATAGACATTAATCAAGACAGTGATGAAAAATTATTACATGAAAAAACATATTTATCAAAGATTTCGTTATTAGAAAAATACAAAAGGGATGGTAATTTAGCAGAGTGGATAAAGAAGATTATAAATGAAATTAATGAACATGAAAATGAATACAAAGGAGAAGGAAAAGAAGTTCTATATTTAATGATTTCTAAAGTTTTAAAATCATATGTAGGAAAAGAAAAAACAGAAAATTTATTAATGAGTTTTGAGAAAGAGGGTGAGGATATGTTACAAATATTGGAAACGATTGAAGAAGAAAAGAAAATGTTTATTGATAAAGGCAAAAAAACAGAAAAAAATAATATAATAAAAGAAATGCTAAAGAAAAATATGTCAATTGATTTAATAGCAGAAGTAACACATTCAAGCAAAAATAGCATTTTAAAAATTGCAAAATCATAATAAATAGACTAAGTAAAAAAGCAACATTTTATTTGATGTTGCTTTTTTTAAACTCTTTTTCAAGTTGAAGCTTAACCAAATCATTAGCAAGACGGCTAAGAACTTTTTTATTGTAATCATTTAATTGAGAATAATCTTCCAGAAATTTGCTATCCATTAAATCTGCAAAGGCTGGAGAATTAGAATCAATTAATCCACTAAAAAGGAAATCAGTAGAAATATTAAGTGCATTACATAAACTAACAATAGTAGTAGCACTACCAAAAGCTATTCCACGTTCTAATTGGCTAATATATCTAGGCGATAAGGCTGTTTTTTCGGCAAGTGTCTCTTGTGTATATTTTGTTTTTGATCTTGCTAATTTTAATTTATTACCAATATTTCTTCTTAAATTTTTTTCAATTTCAGTCATAAAATACCTCCCAATATATAAGAATTCTTTCATTTGAGTATACCAATCATACCAAAATAATAACACGAATTTTTAGTGCCAATTTGTAACACTATTAATAGTATAAAAAATATTTATATAATATAATTTACATCAAATAAAAAATGTTAATTTAATATAAATAAAAATGTAAAATCCAAATACCGAAAAAATTTGAAAAAAATTTGAAAAATTTTACAAAAACTATTGCAAAATTAAAAAAGTTATATTACAATTTACATGAAGTGGAGAAAAGTGGTACAAAGTGGTAGAAAAATGAAAAGAGGTGAAGACCATTGTTAATGGGTGAATATGAGCATTCTCTAGATGCCAAAGGCAGATTAATAATGCCTGCAAAATTAAGACAAGACATTGGAGAAAAATTCGTTATAACTAAAGGATTAGACGGATGTTTATTTGCCTTTTCACAAGAAGAATGGTTAAACTTTGAAACAAAACTAAAATCACTACCACTATCAGATAGAAATGCCAGAAATTTTGTCAGATTTTTCTTATCAGGAGCAACTGAATGTGAAATAGACAAACAAGGTAGATTTTTAATACCAAATAATCTACGTGTTGCGGCACAACTAGATAAAGAGGCAGTAATAATTGGAGTAGGTACTAGGTTAGAAATATGGAATAAAGCAAATTGGGAAAAATGTGATGAAAATATATCAGTTGACGAAATTGCCGAAAATATGACTATGCTTGGTATATAACTTTCAAAAGTTTATATAAAAAACCAAAGAAAAAATTACTGAAGAAAAAAGTACTAAAGATTAAGAAAACAAAGGAAAAAAATACAAAAGAATAAATTACTAAAGATAAAAATTCGAAAGATAATCATACAAAAGAATATAAAACAAAAGATGAAAGTACAAAAGAAAAATGTACAAAAGACATTATAACAAAAGAAAAGTACAATTCAAAAGATAAAAAATTACAGAAGAATAACAAAAAACATAAGTAAAAAATCCAAAGAAAAACTTACAAAGGATTTTATAAAAATACCAAAAGAAAAAACATATAACACGAACAACTGGTACTTTTACCAGTTGTTTTGCGTTTATATATTAGAAAAGTTATGCAACTTTACTAATATATAATTACATTGCACAGAAAATTTATTTCATAAATTTTCGCGCGCGAACAAATAAACAAAGTAATAAAATAAAAACTTTTAAGAGGTGTAAAATTGGAATTTAAGCATAAACCTGTAATGTTAGAAGAATGCATCAATGGGTTAAATATAAAACCTGAAGGAATATATGTTGATGGAACTCTTGGTGGAGCAGGACACAGTAAAGAAATAGCAAAAAGATTATCAAAAGATGGATTGCTAATTGGAATAGATAGAGATGAAGATGCTTTAAAAGCAGCGAAAGAAAACTTAAAGGAATTCCAAAATGTAAAATTTGTTAAGGATAATCATGACAACATAAAACAAATTTTAGAAGACATTGGCATAGAAAAAGTTGATGGAATCTTACTAGATTTAGGTGTTTCTTCATATCAATTAGATGAAAGAAATCGTGGATTTAGTTATTTGGGAGAAAATAAACTTGATATGAGGATGGATAAAACTCAGGAACTATCTGCGAAAAATGTTGTAAATGAGTATCCAGAGGAAAAACTTGCAAACATCATATATGAATATGGTGAAGAAAGATTTTCAAGACAAATAGCTAGAAACATATGTGAATACAGAAAAGAACATTTGATAAAAACTACAAAACAACTAGTAGAAATAATAGAAAAATCAATTCCAAAATCAAAACAAAATGATGGACATCCTGCAAAAAGGACGTTTCAAGCAATCAGAATTGAAGTAAATGATGAAATTAAACCATTATATAATACAGTAAAAGATTGTATTGAATGCTTAAAACCACAAGGAAGATTATGTATTATAACATTTCATTCTTTGGAAGATAGGGCAGTTAAAAATGCAATGTTAGATGCGAAAGGAAAATGCACTTGTCCACCTGATTTACCATATTGTGTATGTGGTGCAAAATCACTTGGTAAGGTAATTACTAGAAAGCCAATTGTGGCAACAAAAGAAGAACAAGAAGAAAATAGCAGAAGCAAAAGTGCAAAACTTAGAATTTTTGAAAAGGAATAATGTTTTGTTTGGAATATTGATTTCAAAAGTGACATTTTAAAATTTAAAAGAAAGAGAGGTGAAAAATAACTTATGGCAAGAACAGGTTATCAATATGGAACTAGCCCTAGAAAGTTGGAACCAGATTATACCAGAAAACCTAAACAAAAAAGAAAACAATTAAAAGTTGTTGAGGATTTACCAAGACAACAAATAAAGGTTTCTAAAGAACAACGAAAAAAACAAATGAGAACAACAGTTACTGTTGTTGGGCTATTTTTGTTGCTATTAACCATAAGTTGTAGAAACTCTCAAATAGATAAACAATTTAATCAAATTCAAAACCAAAAGAAACAATTGGCGGCTCTACAAAAAGACAATGAACAATTAAAAGTTAGTATCGAAAATAGCATCAATATAAGTAATATTGAAAAAGTTGCAAAAGAAGAATTAGGAATGCAAAAATTAACTAGTAAACAAACTGTATATGTAACATTGCCAAAAAAAGATTATGTAGAAACAGAATCTGAAAAAGTTGTTAAAACAGAGACAAAAACTTGGTGGCAAAATTTAGCAGATAAAATTTTGAAATTTTAATAAGAATAAAATAAAACACTTCTAATAAATATTATTAGAGGTGCTTTTTATGATAAAAATAAATATATCTACTAAAAAAAGGATGAGAACATCGTTATTTATGGTGTTTTTAATAATTGCGATATTAATTGGCAGACTGGGGTACATACAGTTAATAGATGGAAAAAAACTTTCTGAACTTGCATTTGAACAACAAACATTAGATAGAACTATAAACCCTAAAAGAGGAACAATTTATGATATAACAGGTCAGGTTTTGGCACAAAGCAGTACAGTTGAGACAATAACTGTAAATCCTGGAAATATCGATAAAAATATAAAAGAAAAAGTTGCTAAAAAACTTTCAGAAATTTTTGAGTTAGATTATGAAAAAACGCTAAAAAAAGTATCAAAGAGAAGTTCAATTGAAACAATTGCAAAAAAAATTGATAAAGATAAAGCAGATGAACTAAGAAAATGGATGGAAGATGAAAATATTACAACAGGAATAAATATTGATGAAGATACAAAAAGATATTATCCCAATAATAATTTAGCATCTCAAATTATAGGATTTTGTGGAAGTGATAATCAGGGACTGGATGGAATTGAGGCTAAATATGATAAGGTACTTTCTGGAACAAAAGGTGCAATTAAAAGACACACTGATGCAAAAGGCGGAGAGATAGGAGAAGAGGGAGAAACATATGTTGCGGCTAAAAATGGAAATGATATTATACTTACAATAGATATGAACATTCAATCAATAGTTGAAAAATATTTGAAAGAGGCTTGTATCGACAATAAGTGTACTGATGGTGGAAATATAGTTGTTATGAACCCACAAAATGGTGATATTTTGGCAATGGCAACATACCCAGATTACAATTTAAATGAACCATATTCTGCATATACTGATGAATTGAAGGGGATTTGGGATACAACAGACCAAGCCGAAAAAACAAAAAGTCTTCAAGCAGTTTGGAGAAATAGGGCAATTACAGATACATATGAACCTGGGTCAACTTTTAAAACCATTACAGCATCTGCATCCCTTGAAGAAGGCTTAGTTACAGACATAGATAAACAAGGACAATTTTGTTGTACAGGTGGAATTGAAGTTGCGGGAGTTAGAATAAAATGTTGGAGATATTATAGGCCACATGGAGCAGAAAGTCTAAGACAGGCATTAATGAATTCTTGTAATCCAATTTTTATAGGGTTAGGTCAAAAGATGGGTGTTCATACATATTATAGTTATTTGCAAAAATTTGGATTGCTAGAAAGAACAGGAATTGATTTGCCAGGTGAGGCAGGAAGCATATTTTTGGCGGAGAATAAAGCAGGACCTGTTGAACTTGCAACAATAAGCTTTGGTCAAAGATTTGAAATTACTCCAATTCAATTGGTGACAGCAGTTTCTTCTATTGCAAATGGAGGAAATTTAGTTCAACCAAGAGTTGTTAAATCAATTATTGACAGTGAAACAGGTGAAAAAACTGATATTGAAACAAAAGTAAAATCTAAAACAATTTCTAAAGAGACATCAGAAAAAGTTTTGAGTATGATGGAATCTGTTGTTTCAGAGGGGACTGGTAAAAATGCTAAAGTTGCAGGGTATAGAATTGGTGGAAAAACTGGAACTTCTGAAGATGGTGTAAATACTAATAAATATGTTACTTCTTTTTTAGGTGTTGCTCCTATTGAAAATCCACAAGTGGTTTTACTTGTTACTTTGTATAACCCTACTGGTGAGGGCGGACATCAAGGAGGAGGAGTAGCAGCACCTGTTGGGGGTCAAGTTTTTAGTGAAATTTTGCCTTATTTAGAGGTCTCTCAAGGTAATAAAGATGAAGTTGAACAGGTTGAACAGGTTCAAGTTCCAAATGTTGAAGGATTAAGTATTAAGGAAGCAGAAAAAATCACTAAAGAAGTGGGGTTGGAGATTAGTATACAGAACGATTCTGAAGAACTTGATAGAGAAAATACTATTATAAAAGAACAGTCTCCAAGAGAGGGAGTTAGTGTTAATAAAGGTAGTAAAATTTTTGTGGAATTTTAAACCAATTTAAGAACGTCCCCATTGATTCACATTGGTTCAAAAATATTAGTACAAAATTCCCAAAAAACTCTATACAAAAAGCAAAAATAGTTATATAATGTAACAAAAATTATGAGCAAAAATTTGGTCATAAAACATATTAAAATGAAGGGATGATTCTAAATGGAATTAAAAAAAATATTAGTAGGATTAGAAGGAATAAAAGCAAAAGGAAGTGTAGACTTAGAAATTAAAGGAATTGAAAAAAATTCAAAAGAAGTAAAAGAAGGATATATGTTTGTTGCAATAAAAGGTTTTTCAGTTGATGGACACAAATTTATAGCAGGAGCAATTGAAAATGGAGCAACAGCAGTAATGGTAGAAGAAGGATGTGATTTAAAAGCATTAAACATACCAGAAAATGTAACAATTTTAATGGTGCCAGATACAAGAAAAGCATTAGCAATATGTTCAGCAAACTTTTATGGTAATCCATCAGCACAATTAAAATTGATTGGTGTTACTGGAACAAAGGGAAAAACAACAACAACATTTATGATTAAAGAAATATTAGAAAAAGCAGGTAAAAAAGTTGGACTAATAGGAACAATTGCAACATATATAAATGGTAAGAGAATAAAAGACAGTGATAGAACAACACCAGAAAGTTTGGAGTTGCAACAAACTTTTAGACAAATGGTGGACGAAGGTGTAGAAGTTTGCGTAATGGAAGTTTCTTCACAAAGTTTAAAATTACATAGAGTTGATGGATGTCAATTTGATATAGTTTTATTCACAAACTTCTCAGAAGACCACATAAGTGAAAAAGAACATCCAACAATGGAAGATTACTTTAATTCAAAATTAAAGTTATTTGAAATGTGCAAAACAGGAATAGTTAATGCAGATGATTTACATGCTGCAAAAATACCAAGATTATTTCCAGAAAGTAATATTGTAACATATGGTATTGATAATTTTGCAAATGTTTTAGCAAAAGATATAACAATTACAAATTCATATGTTGATTTTAAAGTAAAAATAACAGACAGAAATGAAAGAGTAAAAACAGGAATACCAGGTAGATTCAGTGTTTACAATTCATTGGCTGCTATTTGTGTAGCACAAAAATTTGGAATTGGTCCAGAAGTTATAAAAGAGGCTTTAGCGGAAGTTAGAGTACCAGGAAGATCAGAATTAGTTGATAATAAATTAGAATTAACTATAATGATAGATTATGCTCATTCTCCAGAAAGCTTACAAAATATTTTACAAGCAGCCAAGAGCTATACTCGCGGAAGAGTTATTTCTGTATTTGGTTGTGGTGGAGACAGAGATTCTGGCAAAAGACCTATAATGGGTGAAATATCAGGAAAAATAGCAGATTACACAATTGTTACATCTGATAACCCAAGAACAGAAGACCCACAAAAAATTGTTGATCAAATTGAAGATGGAATTAAAAAGACAAAAGGCAAATATGAAGTTGTTGTTGATAGAGTTGAAGCAATTGAACACGCTATCAAAATGGCAAATAAAAAAGATATTATCATATTGGCAGGTAAAGGACATGAACCTTATCAAGAAATAAATGGTGTTAAACATCCTTTTGATGAGAGAATTATAGTAAGAGACATTATAGAAAAAATGGAAAATAAATAAAACAAAAGACATAAAAAAGAAAGGTTTGAGTAGAGTGGATTTAGAAATAAAAGTATTGCTAGCAACGTTTGTTATTTCAGTAGTTTGTGGATTAATAACAATACCAATATTAAAAAAATTAAAGGTAGGTCAAATAGAAAGAGATGATGGACCTGCATCACATTTAAAAAAACAAGGAACTCCAACAATGGGAGGAATAATAATGATAATTGCAATAATTATTGCAGTTACAGGTACATATATATTTTTACATTTATCAGGAAATCAAGAAATTGCACAAAAATTATTTCCGATGTTATTAATAACAATTGGATATGGTTTAATAGGATTTATAGATGATTTTAAAAAATTGGTTTTAAAAAATACTGACGGTTTAAAACCAAGATATAAAATGTTAGGACTTTTAATAATTGCAGTTGCATATGTTTTGTTTTTGATATATGGTTTTAAAATAGGAACTGAAACATATATTCCAATTTTGAAAACATATATAAATATTCCGGAAATTATATATATTCCATTTGCAATTCTTGTAATACTTGGAACAACAAATGCTGTAAATCTTACAGATGGAATTGATGGATTATCATCAAGTGTTTCCGCAATTATAATAACATGTTTAACAGTTATAGGAATTAGTAATCAAGTATATGAAGTATCAATATTTGGAAGTATTGTAATAGGTGCAACATTAGGATTTTTAATGTTTAATTTACATCCTGCAAAAGTATTTATGGGTGATACTGGTTCATTAATGCTTGGTGGTGTAATATCAGGATTAGCTTTGTATTTAAAAATGCCATTATTATTACTTTTAATAGCAATAATACCTGTTGTAGAAACATTATCAGTTATAATACAAGTTGCTTATTTTAAAAAGACAGGAAATAGAGTATTTAAAATGACACCATTACATCATCATTATGAATTATCAGGATGGAGAGAAAATAAAATTGTAGTTGTATTTTCTTTAATAACTTTAGTTGCATGCTTTATAGGGCTAAAAATAGTGTAATAGGAGGATTATAAATGGCAAAAAAGAAAAAAGAAAAAAGTTTTTCAAGCTTTTTGAATAATCCGTTTGATTTTACATTAGTAATAACAATTTTATTATTACTAAGTATGGGTTTAGTTATGGTATTATCTGCAAGTTCACCATCTGCACTTGCAGAAAGTGGAAATAGTTATGCATATTTTTCAAAACAATTAATATTTGCTATTTTAGGTGTAATATTTATGGCAGGTATTTCTAAAATAGATTATAGATTTTATCAAAAATTTTATAAACATGCTTGGTGGTTATCAATTATATTACTAATATTAGTTAAGGTGATGGGGACTGAAGTAAATGGTGCAAAAAGATGGATTAAAATCACAGAAACACTTTCATTTCAACCATCAGAATTAGTTAAATTTTTAATGATTATTTTTTATGCAGGAATTTTAGTTAGAGATAGAGATGAGTTGCCTTTATATGGCAAAGGACTTGTAAAACATATGTTATATTTGGTTCCAATTATAGGACTTTTGCTATTAGAGCCACATATGAGTGCATCTATGGTTATAATAGGAATTGTTTGCGTAATGATGATAGTTGCAGGATGTAGATTTAAACATTTTGCATTAACTGGAATTGGAGCAGGTATTCCAGGTTTATTTGGACTTATTGCATTAGAGCCATATAGATTAAAGAGGTTTGTAACATTTATGAATCCATGGCAAGATATTACAGGTGATGGATGGCAAGTTGTCCAAAGTTTGTATGCTATAGGTTCAGGCGGATTATTTGGAGTTGGATTAGGTGATAGTAAACAAAAATATTTATATATACCAGAACCACACAATGACTTTATTTTCTCAATATTAGCAGAGGAACTCGGTTTTGTGGGATGTGCGGTTGTACTAATTTTATTTGCAGTATTTATTTGGAGAGGTGTATTAATTGCAATGAAGGCTCCTGATATGTTTGGAAGTTTGATTGCTATTGGTATTACTGCTTTGGTTGCTATACAGGTTATTATAAATGTTGCGGTTGTTACGTCTTCAATGCCTGCAACAGGTATGCCTTTACCTTTCTTTAGTTACCGGTGGTACAGCGTTATTTATTTTGCTATGCGAGATGGGAATATTGCTTAATATTTCGCGTGCTGGTGCAAAAGGGAATTAGGGACGTTCCTTAAAATCCCTTTTTTTAGGGAAAAGGGGACCCCCCTTTTTAATATCAAAATACAAATAAAAGGGCATATAGGAGTGTCCCTAAATCCCCTCAAAAAGGGATTTTAAGGAACGTCCCTAATTCCCTTTTCTTAAGGAGAGTGCTATGAGAGTTATTATTGCTGCGGCAGGAACAGGAGGACATATAAATCCGGGTCTTGCAATTGCAAATAAAATAAAAGAAGAAGAAAAAGATTCAAAAATTATTTTTATTGGAACAACAAGAGGACTAGAAAATGATTTAGTTCCAAGAGCAGGTTATGAATTAAAAACAATTGATGCCTATGGTTTAAGTAAAAAGATATCAATTGAAAATATCAAAAAAATGTATAAGACATTTAAAGGTCTTGGTGAGGCTAAAAGAATAATTAAAGAATTTAAACCTGATATTGTAATTGGAACTGGTGGATATATTTGTGGAGCAACAATTTCTGCTGCACATAGTTTAGGGTTTCCAACATTGTTACATGAAAGTAACGCATTTCCTGGAAAGGCAGTAAAAATGCTTGCTAAGAAAACTGATACAATATTAGTTTCTTTTGAAGATGCTAAGGCAAGAATCAAAAATGCAAAAAATATTGTGTGTACAGGAACTCCAGTAAAAATTGTGAAAAAAGATTATGGAATAAATGAAAAATTAGAAATAATAAAAAAAGCAGGGCTTAATGAAACGAAGCCAATTGTTTTAATATTTGGTGGAAGCCAAGGTGCACAAAAAATTAATGAGGCAATTTTAGATATTTTGAAAAATAAATTAAATAAAGATTATCAAATTATGTGGGCAACTGGTCCAAAACAATATGATATCATTAAAGAAAGATTATTGGATAAAAATATTAATATCAACAATATAGAAAATGCTAAAATTGTTCCATATATTTACAATATGGAAGAAATTATGAATGTTGCTAATTTGATTGTTGCAAGAAGTGGTGCAATGACAATTACAGAAATTTCTAATTTGGGTAAACCATCAATTTTGATTCCGTTACCAAATGTAAGTGGTGACCATCAATTTCATAATGCTAAGGTTTTGGAAAATGTCGGAGCAGCAAAGATTATTTTAAATGATGAATTAAATGGTGAAATTTTGAACAAACAAATAGAAGAAATAGTTTTAGATAAAAATATAGAAATACAAATGTCAAAAAATGCTCTTAAGGTTTCTACTCATGATGTTGAGGAAAAAATCTATAAAGAAGTTTTAAAATTAGTGAAAAAATAATTTATATAGGGAGAACGAAAAATGTATAAAAATATAAAATCTAAAATTATACTAATTTCTGTATTAATTGGTTTAATACTTATAGGAACTTTAGGATTTATATATATAAATTCTTTAGCACAGGTTCCACAACTTATAGATGGACAAGAGACTAATGTATTAGTGCAAGCAAGAAGAACGGTTGCTATAATAATTGCTATCTATGTTTTTTTTGCAATAATAATTTCGGCGTATCTATCAAAATTTGTAATTTGTCCAAAAAATAAATATATAAAAGGTGATGAAAGAGCTGAATTAAAGGACAAGCTTAATGAAGTTTCTTCTAGAAAAAATCAAATAGAAACAATTTTGTTACATATGACAGATGGTATTATTGCATTTAATATTAAGGGGGAAATTATATTAATAAATCCTGCAGCCAAGAAATTTTTGAGTATTAGTCCAGAGGATAATACATTTGATGACATATTTGGAAAATTTAAATTAGATATTAATACTGAAAAAGTAATTTATTTGGATAGTTGGACATCTACAGAACAAAGAATTCAAGTTGATGACCAATATGTTAAAGTTTTATTTGCACCATTCAAAAATGAGGAAGAAAGACCAGATGGTGTAATTGCTGTAATTCAAGATATTACAGAACATGTTAAATTGGATAATATGCAAAAGGAATTAGTTGCAGATGTATCACATGAATTAAAAACACCGATAACATCGATAATGGGATATGCAGATACTCTTTTAGAGGGTGGATATGATGAGGAAACTCAAACGAAATTTTTAAATGTTATTGCTTCAGAATCTAGAAGAATGGCACGTTTGGTAACAGATTTATTAACTCTTTCTAGATATGATAGCAATAAAAAGAAAACAAGAAAAGAAACATTTGATTTAGGTGAACTAGTTAAAATGTGCCAAGAAAAACTAGCAATTGAAATAAAGAAAAAAGGACATAAGGTAAGTTCGTTTGTTACAGCAGATGTACCACCAGTATATGCAGATAAAGATGATATTGAACGTGTTGTTTTAAACATTTTAACAAATAGTATTAAATATACGCCAGATAATGGTGAGATTAAAATTTATGTTGGTTTTGTTTATAATGATGCTTATATTAAGATATTTGATAATGGTATAGGTATTCCGGAAGATGATTTATCTCGAATTTTTGAGAGATTTTATAGGGTTGATAAGGCTCGTACTAGAGAAATGGGAGGTACTGGTTTAGGACTTTCTATTGCTAAGGAAATTTTGGATAAAAATGGTGGAAGTATTGATATTAAAAGTAAAGTTGGAGAGGGTACAGAGGTTGTAATTCGTATTCCAACTAAACAATAAAAAAAACGGGATTGGGGGACGGGTCTCTTAATCCCGTTTTTTTTTACAATTCACAAACAATAATTTTATGATTTGTGAATTGTAATTGCAATTTTTGGTGCCTATATTGGAGCATCAATTTCGATATTATTTCTTTCTGCAATAGAAACAATCTGTGGTGTAAAACCAGATTTTGAAGAAGAGAGAAAATAAAAACGTTTTATATTAATTGATGGCTGGGTACCTTAAAGGTATTCAGTCATCTTTTTAGGGTTTAATAATTGGCAACGTTTACTTTTTAAAAAAGTTACAGTCTGTGAATTGTAACATTTGAAAATAAAAAATTTGTTTTCCACCCCAAAAATATTGATAAATCTTCTAAATTAATGTATAATATACAAGATAAAAAAAGTTAGGAGATAGATACAAATGAACGAAAAAATAAAAGATATATTAGAATGGATTTACTGTATAATCATAGCAGTAGTATTAGCATTATTATTTAGATATTTTATAGGAACACCAACAATAGTAAAGCAAGTATCAATGTATCCAACACTAGTGCAGGACCAACGTTTATGGCTTAACAGATGGGGAAGAACAACAAAAAAATTACCTAATAGAGGAGATATAATAACATTTGAAGCACCAAGCAAAAAAACATATACATACAGTGAAATAGATCAAACTAATCCAGTTGCAAAATACGAAGATGAACCAACATCTATCTGGGGAAAATTCACATATCATGTATTGGAAATAGGCAAAGATAGTTATATCAAAAGAGTTATAGCATTGCCAGGAGAACATGTTGAAATAAAAGACGGCAAAGTTTATATAAATAGTGAAGAGTTGCAAGAAGATTATCTTCAAAGTGGTATAGTTACAGATTTAATGGGGGCAGGATTTGATGATTTTGTTGTACCAGAAAATTGCGTATTTGCAATGGGAGATAATAGAAATCATAGTACAGACTGTAGGGCATTTGGATGTATTCCATTAGAAAAAATTGAAAGTAAAGTTTGGATAAGAATTTGGCCATTAAATCTATTTGGAAAAGTAAAATAAATTTAAAAGATAAAATAGCAATATGTCAAGATAATTTAAAAATTTGTAAAAAATAAAATCAGGAGATAGAATGTTTAATAATATATTAGGAAATGATAATATAAAAGAATTATTAACGAATGCAGTAAAAAATAACAAAGCATCACACAGTTATATGTTTGTTGGGACAGAAGGAATTGGAAAAAAATTAATAGCAAAAGAATTTGCGAAAATGATTTTATGTACTGATGAAAATAAATACTGTGGTAAGTGTAAATCTTGTATAGAATTTGAAAGCAGTAATAATCCGGATTTCAAAATAATTGAGCCAGACGGAAATAGTTTGAAAATAGAGCAAATAAGAGAATTTCAAAACAAAGTTTCAGAAAAACCAATTATTTCAAACAGAAAAGTTTATATAATAAATGACAGTGACAAAATGACAACAGAGGCTCAAAACTGTTTGTTAAAAACATTAGAAGAACCACCGGAATTTGTTACTATAATACTTATAGGCTCAAATGAAAGTGCTTTTTTGGATACAATAAAATCAAGATGTATGATATTGAGATTCAATAAAATATCAGATGAAAATATTGTAAAATTCCTAGAAGAGAATTTTCAAACTAAAGTAAACAGTCAAATTATGTTAGAAGCATTTCAGGGGAGTATTGGTAAAGCGATTCAATTACAAGATAAGCAAGAAGAATATGAACAAATAGAAAATGTTATTATTAATTTGGAAAAAAGAGATAAAATAGACACTTTGAATAAAGCAGAAGTTATCTATAAAGCAAAAGAAGAAAAATTTGAAATTTTGGATTATATCAATATAATTTTATTGGATTTAGCAAAAAAATCTAGTAAATATGCTATGTGTATAAATATTGTTGAAGATACCAAAAGAAGATTGCAGTCTAATGCAAATTATGATATGAGCATTGATAATATGTTACTTAAACTATGGGAACAAGTGCATTAATATATAGAAAAATAAAAAATTGGAAAGGAAAATTAACTTGAAAAATATAGTAGGAATAAGATTTAAAAAGTTAGGAAAAATATATTTTTTTAATCCAAAAGGGATAAAAGTTCAAAAAGGAGACAAAGTAGTTGTAGAAACATCACAAGGTGAAGAACTTGCAGAAGTATGGATTCCTAATAGATATGTTGAAGATGAAAAAATAGTTGAACCTTTAAAAAGAATATTAAGAATTGCTACACATAGAGATATGAAAAGATATGAAGAATGCAAAAAAATAGAAAATGAAGCATATAAAGTATGTCAAAAGAAAATCAAAGAACATAAATTAGAGATGACACTTACTGAAGTTGAGTGTAAATTTGATAATAGTAAAATGTTATTTTACTTTACAGCAGATGGTAGAGTGGATTTTAGAGAATTGGTAAGAGATTTAGCATCAATTTATAAAACAAGAATTGAATTACGTCAAATAGGAGTCAGAGATGAAGTTAAAAGAATAGGGGGAAACGGAGTTTGTGGCAGAGAACTATGTTGTTGTACATTCTTAAGTGATTTTGAAGCAGTATCAATAAAAATGGCAAAAGACCAAAATATCTCGTTAAATCCATCAAAAATTTCTGGAAATTGTGGAAGACTTATGTGTTGTTTAAAATATGAAGATGAGGCTTATTTAGATAAGTTGAAAAATTTACCAAATGTTGGGGCAATTGTGAAAACAGAAGACGGAATTGGTGAAGTTGATAATGTTGAGATATTAAAAGAAAGATTAAGAATAAAATTTAAAGGTGAAGATGGCTTTACATATAAAAAATATGATGCTAAAGATGTATTAGTGTTAAAAGATGTTGTTAGAGAGCAAGTTGACGAGGAAGAAATTCAAAATAAAAAAGAATTAGAGGAACTTGAAAAACTTGAACAAGAAGATAAAAAGGTTTTAGGAGGTGAGAAGAATGGCATATAAAATTACAGATAAATGTATTTCTTGTGGCGCTTGTGCTGCAGAATGTCCAGTTGGATGTATTTCACAAGGTGAAGATAAGTTTGTTATAGATGCATCAGCATGTATTTCTTGTGGTACTTGTGCTGGGGTTTGCCCAGTTGAGGCACCAGAGGAAGAATAAAAAAATTCGGGATTGGGGGACGGGTCTCCAATCCCGAAAAATATATTAACTATATTTTTTATCAAATATTTATTTTCTAATTAGTTAAACTTAAAAATAAATTATCTTAAAAGTATAATGTTTAAAAAATTTAATTCTAAAATTTATTCATTAGTATATTAAAATCGGAAAAATTATCCATATAATTAGATTATTATAATTTATATTAAGGACTTTTTGCGAAAATTTCACAAATTAAAAGTATAAAAGTCAAGAAAGGAGTCAAATGTCGAGAATAAGTAGAAAAAATTATATATCATCTTTTTTGCATATTATGGTACAGGGAATAAATAGAGAATATATTTTCCAGAAAGATTATTTTAAAAATTTATATATAAAATTAACAAATGAAAAATTTGATGAAAGTAATATACATTTGCTTGCATTTGCAATTATGGAAAATCATGCACATTTTTTAATTAGCTATGAAAAGATAGAAGACGTTTCAAATTGTATGCATAAAATAAATCAAACATTTGCACAGATGTATAATAAAATAGAAGATAGAGTAGGGTATGTTTTTAGAGATAGATATAAATGTGAACAAATAAAAGATGAAAGTCATTTATATAATGTATTGGCCTATATACATTTTAATCCATATAAGGCAAAATTAATTGAAAAATTAGCAGATTATAAATATTCATCATATATTGATTATATCAAAGGGAATATAGATAAAGAAAAGGTATACATGATTTTTAATACATATGAGTATAAAGAAATATTTATACAACTGCATAAAGATTATTTTGATAAGTATCTAAAAAGTATGACCGTTGAAAAAACATATAATGATGTTATAAATGAATTTAAATTAAAAAATAAAATCAAATCAACTAGAATAATAACAAAGGAAAATAATTTACTAATAAATCTTATTTTGGAATTAGAAAATAAGACTACTTTAAAGGATAAACAGATTGCTGAAGTATTGGGAATTGGAAAAAATAGAATAGGATATCTAAAAAATAAATTAAAATAAAAAATCGGGATTGAAGACCCGTCCCCAAATCCCGAAATTTTTATTTATTTGTAATCTCTTCCAAATCCAAAAGCTCTTGCCATCTAGCATCAACTTCTTTTTGGAACTCTTCGATCATCCATTCGTTACCAGGTTTAAACATATGCTTAAATCTCTTTTGAGGTCTCAAGAATTCTTCAATAGGAAGTTTTTTAGCAGGTTTATAAGAAATATGATAAACACCGTCAACAACTTCATATAAAGGCCAATAACAAGTTTCAACAGCCAATTTATTAATTTTCATTAAATCTTCTGTTGCATAACCCCAACCTCTAGGACATGGAGCCATAACATTTAAAAATGTTGGACCTTCTGTATAAATTGCTTTTTCGGCTTTTTCATATAAATCTTTCATATTGTTTACTGCAATTGATTGTGCGACATATGGTAAATGATGTCCTACCATTATTTTTGTTAAATCTTTTCTTGATTGCATTTTACCAGGGATAACTTTTCCAGCAGGTGATGTAGTTGTGTCTGCAAATTTTGGTGTTGCAGATGAACGTTGGATACCTGTATTCATGTATGCGCCATTGTCATAACATACATATAACATGTCATGACCTCTTTCC